>CAJOQL010000029.1 GCA_905236935.1 uncultured Bacilli bacterium | reverse complement strand
TAAATAGTAAATTTATTGAACTTAAAGGATTAAAAAATTCATTTATATTAAAAAATCCTATGAGTTTATATGAATTAAAAGAGCAAAAATTAGATAAAATAATTGATAATTTGAATCATAATATTATTAATATTTTAAATGAAAATAAAAGACATTTAGAGGTTCAAACTGCTAATATAAAATCAATTAATCCTCAAAATATTATAATTAATAAAAAAAGCATTTTAAATGAAAATACAATAAAACTAAATAATTTAATAGATAAAACTTTAATTAATGCCAATCATAAAATTGAATTTATAATAAATAGTTTAAATTTAGTGAATCCTTTAAATATTCTAAGTAAAGGTTATTCATTAGTAAAATTAAATGATATGATAATTAAAGATACTAAAGATTTAAAAGTTAAAGATAAAATATCAATTAAATTCCATCAAGGAGAAATTAAAGCAGAAGTAAAGGAGATTATGTAATGGAAGAAAAAACATTTGAAGAAGCACTTAATGAACTTGAAGAAATATTAAAAAAGTTAGAATCTGGAGAAACACCATTAGAGGCAGCTATAGATGAATATACAAATGCGATGAAGCTAGTTAAAATATGTAGTGATAAATTAAATAATGCCACTGATAAAGTTAATAAAATTTTATCTGAAAATGGTGATTTAAAGGATTTTGATGCTGAAAGTAACCAGTAATTGGTTATCTTTTTTTATTATATTATGCCATAATAATATTAGGTGATATTATGAAAAAGTTCCTAATATTTTTAATTTTGATGTTTCCTTTTAATGTACTTGGATACTCTGATTATATAATTCCAGGAGGTACATCTTTAGGAATAGAAGTTAATAGTAATGGGGTAATGATAATTGGATTTTATAAAATAAATAATAAATTTAATAAAAATAAATTAAAAATAGGAGATACTATTTTAATGGTAAATAATAAAACTGTTAATAGTATTGATGAATTAGTAAAAGAAATAGAAAATAGTCTTAATAATAATAATAAAGTAAACTTAACTATTAGAAGAAATGGAAAGTTAATTGAGAGTGATTTTGAATTAATAAAAGTTGATGGTAAATATAAAACTGGTTTATATGTTAAAGATAGCATTACGGGGATTGGTACTTTAAGTTATATTGATCCAGAAACTAAAATATTTGGCGCTTTAGGGCATGAAATTGCTGATAGTGCATCTGGTGCATTAGTTGAGGTCAGAAGTGGATATATTTTTAGAAGTAGCATTACTAGTATTGATAAAAGTATTAAAGGTTATGCAGGAACTAAAAATGCTAAATTCTATTCTAATGAAAAATATGGTACGATAAATAAGAATACTAAAAAAGGTATTTATGGAATTTATGAAAAAGATATATCGGGACTTGGCACAATGAAAGTAGGAACACTTAAAGATATTAAAGAAGGTACGGCCTATATATATACAGTTTTAAATAATGAAAAAATTGAAAAATATGAAATAAAAATAGATCGTATAAGTTCTGGAGATGTTAAAAATATTCATTTTGAAATAACAAGCAAAGATTTGATTAATAAAACTGGGGGAATTGTTCAAGGAATGAGTGGAAGTCCTATAATTCAAGATGATAAAATTATTGGGGCAGTTACTCATGTAATAGTTGATAATCCTATTACGGGATATGGTATTTCAATTGTAAATATGTTAGAAGAGGGAGAAAAATCTTTAAATTAATAAAAAAATAAGGCTATAATTGGGATAATAAAAGCCTTATTTTTTTGCTTAAACGTATATTTTAACTAATGTTTAATCCCTTGTTTTTGCTAATTAATTATAGTAAAATGATATTTAGAGTAGGATGATTTAAAATGGAAGAAGCTAAGAAAAGTTTTTTGATTAATAACGGAGTTGATGTTAATAAAGGTATTGAAAATACTATAGACTTTGAAACATATAATGAAATACTTATAGATTTTTGTGATTCTTTAAAAGAAGATACTTTAAAATTTGATAACTTTAAAAATGCTGGAGATATGGTTAATTATGAAATAATAGTGCATGCTTTAAAAAGCAATTGTCGAATGCTTGGTTTTGAAAAAGCTGGAGAGATGTTTTATCAACATGAACTGGCAAGTAAAAAAAATGATATTAATTATGTAAATGAACATTATAATGAATTAATGAATGAAGTTTTAAGAATACAAAATATTTTAGATAAATATAAGGTGATGTAGATATGGAACATCTAGATATTATTAATAAAAAAATAATTGATATTTATGAAGAATCATTAATAATTGATATAGATATTGATAAAGTTTATAAATATCTTAAGAAAGATAATAAATTTATTTTAGATAGTGAACTATCTTATATTGAATACATTAATAATTGTCAAAACTTTATTTATGCTGATGATTTACAAGATTATATATCTTCAATATCTATATCAAGTTTAGAAAATTCAAATAATAATATTAGTTTAGAATATCGTAAATTAGATAATAAACTTGGAATCTATGTAAATTATCTAAATAATATCTCTTTATATGTAGATAATGGTAAAAAAATAATAGTAGTTTTAGTATCTCCATCTATTAATAAAAATAATTTAAACGAAGTTAATGATAAAACTGATTTTGAAGACAAATATAATAAAATGATAGATACCTTTAGTTTAGGCATGCTAAAAATTCATAATGCAATAAATATGGATAATAATTTAAGAACTAAAGATGAGTATATTAATTCTATTTTAGTAGGATTAACTAACGATTATCCGGAACTTAATAAGTCTTTTAATGAAAATGCTGTTGATTTATATAATAGTGGCAAAAGTAACATAATGATAATTGATGATGACAAAATAATTTGTACTTTATTAAGCAAAATATTTACTCCCAAATATGATGTAATTGTAGCACATAATGGGGAAGAAGCAATTGATTTGCTTAAAAAAAGTAAAGAACGTGGAACTGATATTTCTTGTATATTTTTAGATTTAGTTATGCCAATAATTGATGGTTTTGGAGTATTAGAATACTTAAATGACAATAATTATTTTAATAAAATGCCAGTAATCATTATTAGTGGAAACTATGATAGAGAAACTAGAGCTAAAGCGTATAGTTATCAAATAGCAGATATGTTAGAAAAACCATTTAATGCAGAAATTATTAAATACCGTATTGAGAATTTAATAAGCTTATATAAATCTAGTAGTGTACTTAATGCTATGATGCTTGAACAGCATGATGATTTAAGGAAAATTATTAATTCTACTATGATGTCTTATGAATTTGATTATTCTAAATTAATTAAAAAAATGAAAAAATATGTAAAAGTATTAGCTATTAAAATGCAAACATTATATCCTGAATATAATCTTAATGATGAAAAAATAGATAAAATAGTATCTGCATCTAGTTATTATGCTCTTGCTAATTATATTTTGCCTAAAACTCTTTTAAATAAAAAAATAATTCAAACTGATGAAGAAAAGATGATTGTTAAAAGAACTATTATTAATAGTGCAATGATAATTAAGAATGTTATAGCATTTAGAAATAGTAATATTGATTATAATTATGCAACTGATATAATTAGATGTTACACTGAAAATTATGATGGTAGTGGTTATCCTGAAGGATTAAAAGGTGAAAATATTCCATTGTCAGCTCAGATGGTTAGCTTAGTTATTGAATATATAAATTTAACTTGTCAGTCTAATAATCAAATGATAGATTATAATAAAATAAATGAGTCTATTGAAGCAAAAGCTAATATTAGGTTTAATCCTAAAGTTGTTGAGGCATATAAACTTTTAAAAGATGAGTTTATAAAAATTTCTAAAGAACAGAATTAATTTAAATATGAAAGAAGTGGTTTAACTGTGGTTTCAAAAATATTTACTAGCATAGGTTTTTCTTTATGTGGATTATTATTTTCTATTTTAATTTTAATGATGTATTTTAGTAAAAAGAAAGAAAAATATACATATGAAAGCTCTATATTTGCAGCAATGATAATATTTACTATTTTTTTACTTCTTTTAGAAATAGTATATGTATTTTGTATGTCATCAACAGGATTTATGCATAGATTTACTGAATTTGCTTGTCGAACGTATTTATTAGGAGTTTTAGCATGGATGTTAACATTTAGTTATTATGTACTTCTTTCCGGCACTAGACATATTGAGCCTATTGAAAGAAAAAAAAGTTTAAGGAAAAAAATTCTTTATTCTTTGATTGCAACTATGGTAATTACATCAATTATTTCATGTGTTTCGCCAATAAATTATGCACCTTATGTTAATGATGTGTATGCTTTTGGTGGGGCAGCACTTAATATTGTTTATTTTGTTGGGGTTGTTTTAGTTTTAGTTATTTTGTATGTTTTGCTAGTAAGAAATTTAGAATACCCTGTAGAGCAAAGAACACCTATTTATTTTACTTATTTTTTAATGATAATAATGCTTGTTACTCAGCTAATAACTAAATATGATTATAATACTATAACTTTTGTATTTGCTGGAATGATTGCAACTACTTATTTTACGGTAGAAAGTCAAGATTATAAACTCATGAATGAACTAGAAAAATCAAAAGATGAGGCTTTAATTGCCGATAGAGCTAAAACTGAATTTTTAACTAATATGTCTCATGCTATTAGAACTCCTTTAAACACTATTTTAGGTTTTAGTGCAGTTCTTTATAAGGAAAATAAACTACAGCCAGATATTGTTAAAAGAGATGTAAGTAGTATTCATGATGCTGCTATTATTCTATTAGATTTAATAAATAATATCTTAGATATTTCTAGAATTGAATCTAATAAAGAAACTATTATTAATAATGAATATGATTTACAAACTTTAGCTTTTGAATTAAATAGTGTATTTATGCCTAAATTAATATCTCCAGATGTTTCATTTGTAATTAATGTTGATGAAAATTTACCTAAAAAATATTATGGAGATTATAGTAAAATATATAAGTCAATTCTTAATATCTTAATCAATGCAGTTCATCATACAACTTATGGCAAAATAATCTTAGATATTCATAAAAAGGAAACTAATGATGGAAATTTTACTTTTGAGATAGTAATTTCAAATAGTGGACATTCAATGCTTGAGAAGAATTTTAATATGAATTTTAATGACTATGTTAGTTTAAATAATGATTATGAAAATAATATTGATAGTGTATCTTTAGGATTAATTATATCTAAAAGACTTATTAGTATGATGGGGGGAGAAATTGAGTTTAAAAATGAAAATGGTAAAGGAACTAGATATATTATTACACTTAGTCAGCAAGTAGTTTCTGAAGAAAAAGTTGGTAATATCTTTGAACACCAAATAAGTGATAACTTAGATGATTTAATTGACTTAAGTAATAAAAAGATATTAATTGTTGATGATAACGCAATTAACATTAAACTTGCTACTAGACTTCTAGAAGGTTATAAACCTATAATTGATTCTGCAGATAGTGGTAGCAAATGCCTTGAACTAGTTAGCAATAATAAATATGATATTATATTTTTAGATCATATGATGCCAGAAATGGATGGAATAATGACTCTTAAAGCATTATATTCTTTAGGGAAAAAACTTCCACCAATTATTGCTTTGACAGCTAATTCATCAGATGGAGTAAAAGAAAAATATATAACTGCAGGATTTGATGATTATTTATCTAAACCAATTGATCATCGTGAACTTAAAAAAATAATTTTTAAATATTTTGGAAATAAGTAGGAGGTGGTTTGATGTTTGATGATTTAATATTAAGTATTGGAAGCTTAATTTTTACATTCATATTAATGGTTGTGTACTTTTCTAAAAAACGTTATACATCTATTCAAAATAAACTATATCATTATTTACTAATAACCACTGCTGTCTTATTAATAACTGAAATAATTACTAATATGTTTTTTGATTTTAACGATATAATAAGAGTTAATAATTTAATTTTAAGAATTCACTGGACAACACGAATTGTTTGGTTTGCATTATTATATTTTTATGGTGTATGTGTTTTAAAGGATTTAAATTATAATAGTTTATTTGACTTGATTAAGAATAATTCACGTTGTTTAGGTGGTTTTATACTTACAATACTATTTTTTATTAGATTTTTATTTGTTCCATTTAGTCAAATGACTAAAGAAAGTTTTACTTATTTACCAGGAGATGCGGCATACTATGTTTTAACATATTGTACATTAGTTATTGTTATGATTATGTTATTCTTAATATTTGTAGCAAATGATACTACTAAAAGAAAAAAATCAGCTATGCTAATTCTTGTAATTGAGATGATAATAATTTTAGCTTTTCAATTAGGATTTCCAAAAGCAGCAGTTTTAGGTCTTGGTATTGCTCTTCAAATGTACTTTTTATATTTTTACATTGAAAATCCAGATTTATATGTAATTTCAGAATTAGAAACTTTAAAAAATAATGTTGATAGGGCTAATAGAGCTAAATCAGATTTTTTATCTAATATGTCTCATGAAATAAGAACTCCAATGAATGCAATAGTTGGTTTTAGTGATTCAATATTATCAGATGTAACTTTTGATGAAAATCATGTAAGAAGTGATATTGAGCACATCATGGCTGCTGGTAATAATCTTTTAGAAATAGTTAATAATATTTTAGATATTTCAAAAATTGAATCTGGCGGAGAGACAATAGAAGAAAAAGAATACTCAATAGCGTCAATTATTGAGGAACTAACTAGTATAATTGATACGAGACTTGTAGGTAAACCAATTAAATTAATAACAGATATTGATCCAAATACCCCTTCGAAATTATATGGTGATCAAACTAAAGTCTTTCAAGTTCTTTTAAATATTCTAACTAATTCAGTTAAATATACTGAAGTTGGTAGAATAAAATTAGTTCTTAAATCTGAAATTAATCGTGATACAGTACTTCTCAAGTTTAGAATATCTGATACTGGTTTTGGAATAAAAAGAGAGGATTATGATAAATTATTTGAAAAGTTTTCAAGACTTGATTATGCTAAAATTAATGAAATTGAAGGAACTGGTTTAGGTTTAGTAATTACTAAAAAATATGTTGATTTAATGGGAGGAAGAGTTTGGTTTGATAGTGAATATGGTGCAGGAACTAACTTTTATATTGAATTAAAACAAAAAATAATTAATTCAACTCCTATTGGGGCACTTTCAGATATTGACAATCATGATACTAAAATAGATTACATTGATTGTTCAAATTATCATGTAATGGTAGTAGATGATAATAAACTTAATTTAAAAGTATTCGAAAGATTACTTAGAGATTATAAATTTAATGTTGATTTAATATCAACTGCTAAAGAGTGTATATATAAAATAAAAGAAGGAACACATTATGATATGATTTTTTTAGATCATATGATGCCGGAAATGGATGGATTAGAGGTTTTGCATATTTTAAGAAAACTTGAAGATTACGAAATACCTCCAATTGTTGCAATTACAGCTAATGCTATTACGGGAATGAAAGAAATGTATTTAAATGAGGGATTTGATGAATACTTATCAAAGCCTGTAAATATCAATGAATTAAATAAACTAATAATTAAATATTTTAATAACAAATAGGTAAAAAACTATTTGTTATTTTTATTTCACTAAATTTATTAAAGCAAGAAAAAATCGAACCATAATAGTTCGATTTATATTCCAAATGGGGCGGAATGTGGGAATCAAACCCACGCATACCGGAGCCACAATCCGGCGTGTTAATCACTTCACCAATTCCGCCATGACATTTATAATTCTAGCAAAGTTTTTTATAAATATCAACAATAATTTGGGGATATCGGCCTTAAAAAACAAATTTTTGAAATTTTTAATAAATAAAATCTATAAATTTGGAATTAAACTGTCAAGATAATTTATAATTTCTTCTTTGCTATACTTTGAATTAAAATTAAGCCAATTCATACATACATTAAAAACTGCACCTAGATAGAAATTAGAAATAATATCACTTGGAATTCTTTCTTTAATAGAATCATTATTAATGTGTTTTATTATATCTTTAGAAACTGTTTCATATATAATATCCATATATATACTGTTTTTATTATTAATCATAATTTTAAAATATAAATCTCTTTTATCATCAATAAAATCTAATAAAAGCTTGATAAGTTCTAAATAGTATTCTTTAGTGTTTTTAATGCTAGTATTTTTTTCAAGTTCTTTAGCAAGTAGGGATTTTTTACTTTCGATATACTCTGATAATAATTCATATTTATCATTATAATGAGCATAAAATGTTGAACGATTAATTAATGCATTTGTACATATATCTGATACTTTTATATTTTCAAAAGGGTATTTTTTAAGTAAGTTTTCTAACGTTTGATATAAATTAGTTTTAGTTTTAATTATTCGTAAATCTTCTTTTTCATTCATACGCTCTCACCATTTAAAAATATAGTACAAAAAGTATTTTTTGTAAAGTTAATAAACAATGTGTTGGTTATTTATTAGTACATATTAAACAATATGTTGGTTATTATACTTTTTGAATAAATGTGTACGTGAAATTAATTATTTAATATCATAGAATACATTATGTATTGTGAAAGGAAATATTATGGATAGTTTTGGAAAATTTATATGTAAAAATAAAAATATTATTTTAGCTTTAACAATTATAATGCTAATTCCTGCTTTAATAGGTATGATTAAAACTAAAATTAATTATGATATTTTAGTTTATTTACCTAAGGATATTGAAACTGTAAAAGGTCAAAATATTTTAGCAGATGAGTTTAATATGGGAGCTTTTTCTATTACAATTATTGATAATATGGAGGCTAAAGATATTTTAAAGTTAGAAAGTGAAATTAGAAAGGTAGAAGGTGTAGAAAAGGTAGTATCTGCTTATGATGCTATTGGCTCATCAATACCACTAGAGGTTTTACCAACTGATATATATAATAAAGTTAAGAAAAATGGTAGTACACTTATGATGATTACTTATGATGACTCTACCTCTGCTGAAAGAACTTTAAAAGCAGTTCAAAATGTTAAAGAAATTACTAAGGATAATGCTAAAGTAGGTGGCATGAGTGCTATGGTACTTGATACAATGGAATTGTCTGAAAAGGAAATAATGATTTATATTGTTATTGCAGTAATTTTATGTATTATTGTTTTAGAATTATCATTAGATTCTTATTTAATACCATTTATTTTATTACTTAATATAGGAGTAGCTATTCTATTTAATTTAGGAACTAATATTATATTTGGAAATATTTCTTATATTACTAAAGCTTTAGTTGCAGTATTACAATTAGGAGTTACTACAGATTTTTCTATTTTTCTATATCATGCTTATGAAAGAAATAAAGAAAAATATAAAAATAGGATAGATGCAATGAGCAAGGCTATTAGTGAAACATTTACTTCTGTTATTGGCTCATCATTAACTACTATTGCAGGATTTTTAGTACTATGTACTATGAATTTAACTTTAGGAAAAGATTTAGGACTTGTAATGGCAAAAGGAGTTTTACTTGGAGTTATATGTGTTCTTACAGTATTCCCAGTTTTAATTCTTACTTTTGATAAAGCTTTAAATAAGACTAGACATAAAATTATTATTCCTTCTTTCAATAAAATAAATGAATTAATTGTTAAATATCATAAAGTATTCTTTGTAATATTTGTTATAATTATTATTCCAGTTTTTCTTGCTAGCAGAAAAGTTGAGGTTTATTATAAACTAGATAAAAGTCTTCCGAGAGAACTTGATTCAATAGTAGCCAATGATGCTTTAGCAAAAGATTTTAATATAGTGTCACCTGAAATAATACTTGTAGATAAGAATCTATCTAATAGTGATTTAAATAATATGACTAATGAATTAAAGAGGCTATCTGGTATTGATTTAGTACTTTCTTCAAGTGAATTATCTAAAATAGGTCTTACTACTGATATATTAAGTGATGATGCAAAAAAAATCTTTGAAAGTGATAAATATCAAATGATTTTGATTAATTCTAAATATGAAATTGCTTCAAATGCATTAAATAAAGAAGTTGTAAAGGTAAATGAAATTATTAAGAAGTATGATAAAAATAGTATTTTAGCGGGTGAAGGACCTTTAATGAAGGATTTAGTTGAAATTAGTAATAAAGATTTTAACATGACAAATTATTCATCTATCATTTGTATATTAATAATTATGTTATTTGTTTTAAAGAGTTTTAGTTTACCAATATTATTAATTGTGGCTATAGAAGGAGCAATATTTATAAATTTAAGTATTCCATATTTTAGTGGGGAAACTCTTCCATTTGTAGCTCAAATAGTTCTTGGTACTATTCAGCTTGGAGCAACAATTGATTATGCAATTCTTATGACTACTACTTATTTAAATAAGAGAAAAGAAGGAATTAATAAAGAAACTGCTATGAAAGAAACACTTAATAATACTACAGTATCAATTTTAGTTAGTGGTTTATGTTTCTTTGCAGCTACTTTTGGAGTAGGTATTTATTCTAAACTTGAAATGATTAGCTCATTATGTAATTTAATTAGTAGAGGAGCTTTAATTAGTATGGCTGTGGTAATATTAATCTTACCTGGAATACTTCTAATATTTGATAAATTAATTTGTAAAACAACAATTGGTTTTGGAAAGGATGAAAAGAAAATGAATAAAATTAAGATGGCTAGTATTTTACTTACTTTATGTTTATTACCAATTAATACTTTAGCAATAACTAAAGAAGAAACAGTTTATGTTAAATTAAAAAGTGATGGAAGTGTTAATACATCATATGTTACTGAACATTTAATTAATAATAGTAAAAATGAAACTATTGAGGATTTATCAAGTTTAACTGATATTATTAATACTAATGGGAATGAAACATTTGTAAAAGATGATTATCATTTATTATGGAAAGCAAATGGAGAAGATATTTTTTATCGTGGATCTAGTAAAAAAGAAATGCCTCTTGATATAAATATTATTTATTATTTAAATGGTAAAGAAACATCTTTAGATGATGCTATTGGTAAAGAAGGAAATGTTACTATTAAAATTAATATTAAAAATAAAGAAAAACATTATATATCAAAATTAAATTCTAATTTATATACTCCTTTTGTAGTAACTTTAGGATCTATGATTAATAGTGATAATAATTCTAATGTTAAGGTAAATAATGGAAAAGTTATTAATAATGTATCTAATTATATGGTAGTTGGTTTAGCTTTACCTGGAATGTATGATAGTTTAAAGATTAATTCTTTAAAAGGTTTTAATAGTATTACAATTTCTTATGATACTAAAAAGTTTGAACTATCTAATATGTATATGGCTGTAACTTCAAAATTAATTTCTTCGTCAGATTTAAAAATATTTAATGAGGTAGATAATTTATATAGTGGTATTAAGGAATTAAAGGTATCTATTGATAAAATTCAAAATGGTTCTAAAGAACTTATGAATGGTGCTAAAACTATTAGTGAAGGAACTGATGTTTTTAGTAAAAATTTATCTATAGTAAATAGTAAGTTAAGTGATATTGAAAATGGAGCAATAACTTTAGATCAAGGATTAAAGGAAATTATTAATGAATTATCCTTAAGTAAGGAAAAGTTAAATAATGAAGCAAATTTAGAAAAAATAAATAATATTAAACTTTTAATGGAACAAAATAATTTAGTAATTAAATCATTAGATAATACTGAAGCCAAATTGGCTTACCAAAATTTTAATTTAAATAAGTTAACTAAAGAAGAAATTAGTAAATTTACTAAAGAGGTTTATGCTTCATTTGGACTTTCTTTAACTGATGAAGAAGCAGTAAATATGAATAATAAACTTATTAGTGTAAAACAAGCTATTGAACTTAAAACTTTACTTGAGATGAATAATAAGGCTTTAGCAGGAACTTTAGAAACATTTAATAATACTGCAAATGAAATTAGTTCTTTAATTGATACTTTAAATGGATATTTATTACAAATTGAAGGTGGAGCAGATAAACTAGCTAAAGGCAGTACTCAAATTAAAAATGGGGTAAATACTTTAACTAATAAGTCTAAAGAATTAGTAAGTGGTACAAATACTTTATATAATGGTTCAAAAGAATTAAATAATGGTATAGCAATGTTTAATGAACAAGGTATTACTAAATTAGTTAATGCAGTTGATGATATTAAAAAAGCAGAAATTAAAGTTAAAGAATTAGTTAAATTAGGTGAAAATTATGATACTTTTGATGTGAAAAATTCAAAAAGTAATGGAAATACTAAATTTATTATAACTATTTCGGGAGTTAAACAAGAAGAAAAGAAAGAAGAAAAGAAAGAAATAGAAGTTAAGGTTAGTTTTTGGAATAGATTAAAAAATTTATTCAAATAAGTAAAATTTCAAATAATGAAAAAATAAAAGCAATCCTAGATAAACAAATGGATTGCTTTTATTTTTTCCTTGACAAATAGATTTATAGAAATATATAATAAAGAACTAGAACGGAAGTTTGTGAGCCAGATTTTCATCTTTTCAGAAATAATCACTGATTAAATTTGAGAAGGTGGTGGTAGTTATGAGAAATAGAGAACGTGCGCTTTATTATATTATAATGACACTTTTATTTATAATAGTAGCAATACTATTTAAGTATTAAAAAAATGGCACAACCGAAGTTGTGCCGACAAACCATCTGAAAAGATAAAGGTCGGCCACTGGGGGTCTTCCGTTCTTTTCATTTATAATTTTAGCATATAGATTTTTTTTTGGCAATTATAACATGACATGTATTATTATAAACTAGAATATTTAATGGTTATTTTTAAATGCCTTTGATTTTATATAATGAACGAATTTAATAACTAAATAGCCTTGAATATCTAATAGTAAAATGATAAAATTAATATGTTTAAAAGGTGATGCAAAGTGTTAGAAAAAACTCAATTTTTTAATTCTTTTGAGATAGAAAGAGCTGTTATAAATGAGGTATTAAATGAGGTATATAATGCCTTAAAAGAAAAAGGATATAATCCAATTAATCAAATTGTTGGCTATTTAGCAACTGGTAATCCTGTTTATATATCTTCATATAAAAATTCTCGTAATAAAATTTTAGGGATTGAGAGAAATAAAATAATACTAGCTCTTTTAGAAAGTTATTTGGAAGTATGAAATGTTTAGGAATGGATTTAGGAACTAAAACTTTAGGTCTTGCTATATCTGATAGTTTAGGATTAATTGCTTCACCTTATAAAGTAATTAGATATGATAATATTGATAAATTAATAGATGAAGTAATTGAAATAATAAATAAAGAAAAAATTGAATGTTTAGTTTTAGGTTTACCTAAAAATATGAATAATTCCATGGGATTTGCATCAGAGAGAAGTTTAAATTTTAAAAAATTATTAGAAGAAAGAATAGATAAAGAAGTTATTTTAATAGATGAAAGATTGTCTACTGTTGAGGCAGAAAATATCTTAATTGGAGCTGATGCTTCTCGTAAAAAAAGAAAACAAGTAATAGATGAAATGGCTGCTTCTATTATTTTAGATACATATTTAAGGAGGAGTAAATAAATGGAAAATAAAAGTAGTTTTAAAATAATTAATGATAAAGGTGAGGAACTTTCATGTGATGTATTGTTTACTTATGAAGATAATAAGTTAAATAAAAATTATATAGTTTTTACCGATAATACAACGGATGAAAATGGGCAAATTAAAGTTTATGCTAATACTTTTGATCCAACTGGTAAAGATTTATCTTTAGGAAAAATTGAAACAGAAGAAGAATGGGACAATATAAGTAAATTGCTATCTGATTTAAATGAAAAGGTAGATGATGCAAATGTTAAAAATTAAAAAGAAAAATACTATTATTAATAAATTAATGCTTGTATTATTATCAATTATTGTTCTTGGTCTTGGAACGTTTGTAATTGCATCTAAAATTTTACTGGGACCAGTTGATAAAAATGATGATAAGATGGTAGAATTTGTAGTTGAAACTGGTTCATCAAAAAATGCGATTGCAAAAAAGCTTGAAAAAGCTGGACTTATTAAAAGTGCTTTATTTTTTAAATTTTACATTAAACTAAATGCAAGTAAAGAACTTTATGCTGGAACATATAATTTAACTAAAAGTATGGATGTAAATGAAATAATAGAAGTATTAAATAGCAATAAATCTAAAGAAAATGAAAGTATTATAATTACTTTTATTGAAGGAAAAAGACTTACAGATTATGCTAGTAAAATTGCTAATACATTAAATTTAAATAAAGATGATGTTATTGCATATTTAGATAGTAAGGAATTTGTTGATAAGCAAATTGAAAAGTATTGGTTTATTACAGATGTTATTTATGATGAAAATATATATCATCCACTTGAAGGATATTTCTTTCCAGATACTTATGAGTTTAAGAAGAATGCTACTGTTGATGATATAGCAGATAAACTTCTTAAAACTATGGAACAGAAATTAGAAGTTTATAAAGATGAAATTGAAGTATCAGGTCGCACACCTCATGAACTTTTAACACTTGCTTCAATTATTGAACTTGAAGGAAGTACTAGTGATGATAGAGCAGGAGTAGCAGGAGTATTTTATAACCGTTTAGAAATGGGACAACCACTTGGATCAGATGTAACTACTTATTATGGTGTTCAAAAAGATTTTTCTAGAGATTTATCAAATAGTAATTTAAAAGCATGCAATGGTTATAACACCAGAGCAGAATCTAGTTGTCCAATTAAAGGTTTACCAGTAGGGCCAATATGTAGTCCATCACTAGCCTCTATAGCCGCAACGATTGAACCAGAAGAACATGATTATTATTATTTTGTGGCTGATAAAAATAAAAAGACTTATTTTAGTAAGACATATTCTGAACATACTAAAACAGTTTCAAGATTAAAAAAAGAAGGATTATGGTATCAATATTAATCCTTCTTTTAATTTTAAAAATAATTATAATAATTAAATTTCTATTTCTGCAATATAAGGTCTATGGTCAGAAGCTATTTCTGCTGGAATATCAGCAGATATTGTTTTTATATTTTTACTTGTTAAGATATAATCGAACTTATATTTAGGATTATCTGATGGCCAAGATAATAATTTTTCTTTAAATCTAGTAGCAGTATCTATGGTATATGCTTCTAACATTGTAAGTAATTTGTTTCCATAAGATATATTAAAATCTCCCATAACTATAAAATTATCATTATTAAATAGCTTAATTAAAGTTTTTATTCCTTTTAATTGTTCATCTTTATTTAGACCTAAATGAGTTACATAAACTGTTAAAATAGTACCTTTAGCATTTATTTTAGCTTTAATTATTGATCTCTTTTCATAAAGTTTAGTACCTTTTTTAAATATTACTTTAGGAATCTTTATAACATTAGCTTCTAATATTGGATATTTAGAAAGTAAAGCATTACCATATGGCTTAAAAAATAATGATGTAGCTTTACCAAAATAATGATAGTATCCTAATTT
>CAJOQL010000028.1 GCA_905236935.1 uncultured Bacilli bacterium | reverse complement strand
TTCCATTTATTACATATGGTGTTGATATTGTGCCATCTCCTGATTCTACCATGGCCGCCCCCTTAAGAGAAACTGCGGGACGCACGCCACCTGATCCATCGTTGACGTGGTAGCCGTAGCTAAAGCTAGCACTGTCACGAACACCCCAAACGTTAGCGGTAGAACCATTGAAGATAGACGGTGACATGGTCCAATACAAACTACCAGTTGCTAAATAATATGAATTATTAGAAAAATTATATGCTCCACCGGCAAAGGCTGCCTCATCAATTGTGATGAGTCCGATTGGATAATCTAAATCTCCATTTCCTTTATTTTCTTCTGTTGCTTCTACTGTATATTTGGAGATTGTTGGACTACCCTCTAATCCTTCATCTGGACATATTAATGTTGGGTTAGCACTTGATAAAGTACTAAGTCTTCCATAAGAACTAAAGTTTGATCTTGCTTCTCCTGATTGACCATATCCAGGGCCACTACTTCTTGATTTATCTCCACACCATATTACATCTGCTAGATAATCCGAATATTTTTCTGTTGAGTTTTCTTCAACTACTTTGTTTATATTAGTGCCATACCATGTTTCTAGATATTCTAGTATTGAACTTTTACTTATATTATCTTGCGCACCAGTATTATTAGTTGTATAAAGTATTATTGAATCTGGTTTTCCATACATAAATCCTACTCCACTGGCTGTTTGATATAAGTTGCCTTTTGATACTCCATCAATTTTAGTGTACTTTATAGTACCTGCATTAAATGTTCTATTTGCTGGTGCACTATTTCCAGTACAATTATTTGCATTATTCCATAAAAATAATTTAGTATTGCCAAGTCCATCAATACGTACTATTCTCCAACATTTTTCGGCAAATAATACATAGTTGTTATTTACATTTCCTCTAAAATAATACGACGTACCATAATCATCTTCTGTTTTAGCTATTAAGTGTTCTGAGTATGTATTTATTTCTTTTCCTGGACTAGTTAATGAGTTTAAAAACTCATAATTTCCATTTTTTATAGCTGCAAGTAATGTTCCTTCTTCCGCAGCAAATTCTGGTGTATATCTTCCTTTAGTTGGGCTTGCTACTGCTACAATTTTTCCAGTATAATTTAGAATATTATTATTTTTATCGTGAGCTTGTTCCCAGGTAGTAGCTTCATTTATCCATAATCTTAGATTATATGTTTTTCTTGCTCCTTCTGATGGTGTATCGTTATCTACTTCTACAGTTGTTGTATCTTGATCTTCGGCTGTATTAGCATCTAAAAACACTTTATCTAATACATTTATAGTTACATCAGCATTATTTACTTTTACTGTTTTAGTTGTTTGCCATCCGATTGTAAACATTCCTGGTTTATTTGTTCCATCATCTACTGCATATTTTACATATTTTGGATCTAATCCTGTTCCTATTGTTTGCATACCAATATCTACTACTATTGGAGTGTCACAATTATTAGTTACAGTAAATGAATAATTATTTCCTTGTAATCCTTCTGCATCAGTTATTGGATAAGCTCCTGATAAGCTTATTCCTTCTGTTATATTTCCCTCCTTATCTTTACTTTCCAATGTTAAATCCAAACACGTTAAAGTATTAATTGTGTTTGAAACTGTTTGCGTTACTGGCTTTCTAATGTAAGCGTAAGTAAATACTCCAGAAGTTATTAGCACACTTAAAATAGTAAGCAACAGTACGTTCCTACTTTTTTTGTCCATTATTAAAATCTCCTTACTATGGTAAGTATATCATTATTGAGATTTAAAATCTAGTCCTGTTTTGAAAAAAATGTCGGAAAATGGATTTCACATATCTATATAAAAAATACTTTTTAATATTTTAAGGCATAATAAAAATCCCATATAATAAGGGACTTTATTATGCTCTTGATGAATATTTACCATCAGCAGTTGTAATAATAATTTTTTCTCCTTGAGAGATAAACATAGGTACTCTTAACGTATAACCTGTTTCAATAGTTGCATCTTTAGTAGCATTATTAGTTGTATTTCCTTTAACTGCATCTGTAGTTTCAGTTACTTCATATTCAACTTTTTCAGGAAGTACTAAACCTAAAATATCACCATTATACATTTGAACAGTTATTTCTAAGCCTTCTTTTAAGAATTTAGCATTATCAGCTACGATAGATTCATTTATTTCCATTTGCGAATAATCATTATTATTCATGAATACAAAGTTTTCACCATCTTTATATAAGTATTGCATTGGTAATTTGTCTACATGAGCTTTTTCTAATTTTAAATTAGTATTAAATGTATCTTCAATAGTAGATCCTGTTTTTAAATCACGATATTTAATTCTAACAAATGCAGGACCCTTACCAGGTTTAACATGTTGGAATTCAATTATCATAACAAGTTTACCATCTAATATTAAAGTCATACCATTTTTTATATCATTAATATTAACGTTCATAAGTTACTTCCTTTCTTATTTTTTTTCTTTAAATACTTGGACTTTACCACATTTTTTGCAGAATTTTTTGATTTCTAACTTTTCTGGAGTGTTAGCTTTATTTTTTTCAGTTGGTCTTAAAAATGAACCACAAACAGAACATTTTAATTCAACACTTTCACGATTTTCATTCTTCTTAGCCATGATTTTTCCTCCTCTTCAAACATAGGTATTATATCATATTAAATTAAATATAATCAATACTTATCGTTTTAAATAAATAGTTTAAAGGTTTTGCCTTTTTCATTTTCATATTCTGCCATACAGGCGGATATAACATAATCTATTACTTCAAATGCATGAGAATTTTTCTTTTTTGCATTCTTAATAGTATTATTAAAATCTTCTAATTCTAAATCTAAAATATTTAATATATAATTAATGCTATTTTCATTTTCTTTTACCATCTTATATAAATAAATAACTAGTATTTCTTCTTCGGTAAATTGTAAAAGTAAATTTTTACTATGAACACTCTTTATTAAGCAAGTTAAATCTTTAATTGTGTTAAGCTCACTTTTTAAAGGTTTTTTTAATTTAGGAATTATTTCGTGCTCGACATATAATCTTATTTTTGGATCAATGTCCTTTTTAGTAGGATTATCTAAATTATAATCATAATAATCATAAAGGGCTGTTTTTTCAGTTTCTTCTAAGTTTTCAATTCGTTTTATTACAATACTTCTACTAAGTCCTAAATGCTCAAATATGCTTGGAATTTTATTATTTTTCTTTTCTAATATCTTCTTTAGTTTATTAATTAAACTACGTAAAGATTTTTCAATATTTTTTGGTACTTTATTAATCTCTTCTAGGGAGTTTCCATATTTGGCAATTAAGCATTTCCTTTCATATTCATTTAAATCATTTATGCCTTCTAAAATTAGTTCTTTTTTAAAATCAGGTAAAAGTTCTAACAAAGTTAAATTGGTATAATTAAAAGTTATAGTCTCCCCATTTAATATTCTATTTATGTTAATAAAGACTGCTTTTAATAAATGATATTCATTTTCATCTTCATTAATAAAATTAATAGTATCAATATTTTCTCCAAATTTATTTATTGCTACTCTTCTTTGTTTAGTTGGAAGTTTAAATATAGCTTCTTTTATTTCTGGAATGGTATGATTTTGAAAAAACTTTCTAATTGTTTTTTCTATTGAGCCTTCATTTAAATAGATTAATAGATTATTTATAACGTGAATTTTTACGTAAGCTGCTACCTTTTTATTTTGACGATGATATTCGTTTAAGTTTGTACCATATCTACTATATATTAGAGTTTTATCTTCTTCACTTAATTTATTTACGGCATTAATTATATCCTCTTTTGAATAATCACTTAATAGTTCAAAAAGATTCATATATGTTTTACTTTTTTTATTTGAAGGTGCATCTTCATGGGGTTTTATTTTTCCAACTTTATTTGCTTCTTCAACTATTTTAGATTTTTCAATTGGTTTAGAGCTTTTATCTTCTCTATTTTCTAGCCTTTTCTTTTGGCCTAAATTTATATTTTTAATTGATAATTCATCATTTTTAATCATTATTCTTAAATTTGGTAATATTTCTAAGTAAAGATTAATTAATTCACTAAGGGATAAATTATTATTATATTCTTTGGAAAATCTTTTAATAACTAAATTTTGTTCATATGAGTTTAATTTTAATAAATTATCTCTGATTAAATCTAGATTTGTACAATCTAATATATGCATAATATTATTAATATTTTTTTGTCTTTTTAAATCATAATAAATAGATGGAATTATACTTTCTTCTAAGATTTTATTTTCTTCTTTACTAATATAATAATATTCACTTAAACTATGACCAAATCTTTTAAAGATTATTTTTTTATAATTATCAGGTAGATGCATAATAACAGTTAATACTTGTTCTTTAGTATAACCCATAAAAATACTAAAAAATGAAGTTTTTGATTCTTGTTTAATTAAAATTTGTTTAATTTCATCGATTAAAGTATTAGCAATTAGATTATTATTTGTAGAATCAATATCATTATATTCATTTAAATCATTTCCATATTTTAAATATATAATATCTTTTTTATTTAATTTTGATATGGCAGAGGTTACTTCTTCTCTTGATTCATTAAAGTATTCAAAAATGCTTTTCTTTAGTGGAATTTGTTCTTCTATTGCTACTTTTTTGGTAGATTCATTTGGCTCTATTTTAGTATTTTCATATGGAATATTTAAATATTTTGATTTTAAGTAGTTAATGAATTTATTTATAGTATTTTCGACTATTTCACTATTTTGATTAAATTTAATAGCAATTGCTGCAACAGTTAAACATCTGCCATTATAGCCGAATCTTTCTTTAATATATAATTTAGTTCTTAAAGGTAATGTTTCAATATATGCTCTAACAGATATATAATCACTTTCTTCTAAATTTAGATTTAATTCTTTATTAATATTTATAAATAGTGTTTTATTATCTTTGCTTATAGATGGAGTTGGATATTTTTCTAATTGATTTTTTAATTTATAAATTAAGGCATACTTAGCAATTAAATAAAAGTCAGCACTTCCGTCATAATTACTAATTGTGTCTATTAAACATTCTTTACCCATTTCATATAAAAGTGCATAATCATAAGTAGCAGTATTAATATTTTCTTTTAGAGCTTTATATATTAAATAAGAGCTTTTTTCAAGTATTGTATTTAATAATTCTTTATTACCTTCTTGATATTCTTTTATTAACTTTTCTATTTCATTCATAATAATCACTTTCCCTTTAATTTATATGATAGAATACTATTTTTTGATTATTTTAGCAAGAAAAAAAGCCTATTTTTTTAGACTTTTTAATAATTCTTCTAATTTTTTCTTTTCTTCAGATAATTTTACTCTATCCATTTCAACAATATTACTTGGTGCTTTATTTATATAATTATCATTATTTAATAAATTTTCTCTTCTTTCGATAGATGCTCTTAAATCATTAATTTCTTTTTCTTTTAGTAATTTTTCTTCTTCTGTTTCTTCTTTTTCATAATAGATAGTTGCTTTAACACACTTAGATAATACAACATATGACTTTATATTTAATGGTTTATCAATAATATTATCTGATAGTTTTAATATCTTTATTATTAAATCATTTAAACCATTATCAAATAATACTTTGGCATCTTTACCGATATTATTTTCTGCTTTAATATTTCGGAAGTTTTTAATGAAAGCAATGGTATCATCTATTGTTTCTTCTTCAGCAAATATTTCATTTTTATTATATTTTGGATAAGCAGAAATCATAATAGAAGTAGCATCTTTAACTGGTAACATAGTGTAAATTTCTTCAGTTACAAATGGCATAAATGGATGAAGCATTTTAAGAATTCCAGATAAAATATAACATAAAACTGATTTAGTAGTATCATTTTCTAGAGAGTGTTTTGCCATTTCAATATAATAATCACAGAAATAATTCCAAGTAAAATCATATATTAATGAACCAGCAAGATTAAATTCATATTTATCCATATGCTTAGTAACATTTTTAATTAGTTTTTGATATTTAGATATTATCCATTTATCTTCAATTTTTAAGTTATCTAATTTTATTTCTTTTAAAGATTCAATGTTCATTAAAACAAATCGTGATGCATTCCATATTTTATTAATAAAATTCCAAGTTGATGTAAGTTTTACTTCGTCAAATCTTAAATCAAGTCCCATAGATCCATCTGTAGTTAAATAATATCTTAGGGAGTCTGCTCCATATTTTTCAACCATGTCAAATGGATCTACACCATTATTAAGACTTTTACTCATTTTACGACCTTGTTTATCACGAATTAGTCCATGAATTACACAATCTTTAAAAGGACGAACATCATTTAGGTATTCTGATTGAAAAGTCATACGAGCAACCCAGAAGAAAATAATGTCATAGCCAGTTACTAAACAATCAGTTGGAAAGTATCTTTGGAAGTCTATCGTGTTATTTGGCCAACCTAAAGTAGAAAATGGCCATAAGGCAGAAGAAAACCAAGTATCTAATACATCTTCATCTTGAATCCAGCCATCTGATTCTGGCGCATCCATACCAACATATATTTCATCACCCTTATACCAAGCTGGAATTCTATGACCCCACCATAACTGGCGTGAAATACACCAATCATAAGATATTTCCATCCAGTGATTTAATACTTTTTCAAATCTTTTAGGAACAAAATTAACCTTTTTATTTTTATCTTTTTGAAAGTTTAAAACTTTTTCAGCAAGTGGTCCCATTTTAACAAACCATTGTTTAGATAAGTATGGTTCTACCATAACGCCAGTTCGTTCAGAATGCCCTACAGAGTGCGTAATTGGCTCAACACTTAATAATAATCCTTCTTGTTCTAAATCTTTAAGTAGTTTTTCTCGGCACTCTTCTCTTGTTAAGCCTTCATATTTGCCAGCATTAGCATTCATAGTGGCATCTGGGTTCATGCAAACAATACGTTCTAAGTTATGTCTATTTCCAACTTCAAAATCATTTGGGTCATGAGCAGGAGTTATTTTAACGCAGCCAGTTCCAAATGATGGATCTGCATGCTCATCAGCGATGATTGGTATTAGTCTATTTACAATTGGTAAGATAACATTTTTACCAATATATTTTTGGTATCTATCATCATCTGGATTAACAGCAACAGCAGTATCTCCAAATAATGTTTCTGGCCTTGTAGTAGCTACATCTAAATATTCACTAGTTCCTTCAATAATATATTTTAAATGATAAAATGCACCTTTAACATCTTTATATACTACTTCTTCATTTGAAAGAGCTGTTTTTGCTTCAGGATCCCAGTTTATAATTTTTTCACCGCGATAGATTAATCCTTTATTGTAATAATCTACAAATACCTTTCTAACTGCTCTATTTAATTCATCATCTAATGTAAAACGTTCTCTAGTATAGTCAACAGATAAACCTAAAGCAGCCCACTGAGAGCGAATATTATCTCCATATTCATGGGTCCAGTCCCAGCATGCATTTAAAAAATTTTCTCTACCATAAGAATATTTATCAATTCCTTCTTTTTTTAATTTTTGAACTACTTTTGCTTCAGTTGCTATTGCAGCATGGTCCATACCAGGAAGCCATAAGCAGTCAAATCCTTGCATTCTTTTATATCTTATAATTGCATCTTGAATGGCAGTATCATATGCATGACCAATATGTAATTTACCTGTTACATTTGGAGGTGGTATTACAATGCAAAATGGTGTTTTTGGTGATGTGTTATCAGCAGTAAAATATCCAGCATTTTTCCAAATTTCATATTTTCCTTCTTCTGCTTTTTTGTGATCATATTTTTTGTCTAACATTCTAATAACCTCTTTTCTATATAATTATTAATATCATCTTTAATGTTTTTTAACTCTTCACTGCTATTATTATCTAATAAAATACTTAATTTTCTTTCAATTATTTTATCTTTTTCTAATATTTTAAATGTTTCATTATAATTAATATCAAATATAAATGAAATTCCCCTTAACATTGCTTCAGTTGAATTAGTTATTTTTTTATTATCAACTAACTCTTTATTTTTAATAAAACCTAATACATCTTTGCTAATTGTTTCATTAGGTTCAATATTGGAATACTGATAAGTTAAAATATCTAATTTATCAGCATCTCTCACGATATTGCAAAACATTTTAGTTCTTTCGTTTATATTATTTGGAACCATATACTTATTATGATACTTAGTAGATAATAAAACAATATCATTATTATAATTTAATTTTTTTAAGACATTATATCCTTCATCGCCATGATCAAATGAATTGCTATCTTCTAAATTATTAAATTTTTTAACTTCATTAAAGCGCCCAATATCATGAAATAAAGCACAAATTTTAGATAATGTGATATCTTCAGGATTTAAATTTAAAGATTTAGCAATACTTTCTGCATAAGATACTACTCTAAAGGTATGATTATACTTTGATTTAATTATTATATTACTTTTGTCAAAATTGTTATAATAATTATTAAATAAATCTATTTCTTTATCCATTTATCCTCCCAAATAAAAAGTTATAATTAAAGGGCGAAAAACCGCGGTACCACCTTTATTTATAACTCATGTTATCTTATTAATTTTATATCGTAAATTACCCGCTTTTTCTCTATTTGCAACCTTCATATAAATTTATTATTAACTTTCATCAACCGTTAACTTTCTTTTAAATAAATATTATATTACTCCTCAAATTTCACTGAAAACTTATTTATATTATATATTATTTTATAAGCAAATACAAATTATTTTTTAGATATTTGCTTTTTTAGTAATTACTGTAATTACTTCTTATATAAAGTTTAATTAATTTCTTCTAATTTAATTGCACGGTCGTGTTTAATTGCTTCCCAAGTAATATTCTTTTTAAATAAACAAATAAAGTTAATAGGAAGCCAGCTGAATATAAATACCGGAAATAGTAAAATTCCTTTCCATAAAGGTTTTATCTTTTTACTAAGCCACAAGCAAGTTACAATTGGAAGCCCAATTTGAACTATTAAGCCAAATATCCAACTAAAATAATCTTGCCAAATTAATGGATTTTTTTCAATAAAATTAGCAATTCTAAACATACCTAAGTTTAAGTATAAAATAATGTGTGCCATTATACCACAGTAATTGAAGAACATATCTAACATTGGAATAAAGCCTTTTTGCATGAAACTTTTAAATAATTTAGTATTATATAATTTCATACATTGTAAATTACCAGCTGACCATCTTTTTCTTTGTTTCCATGATGTTTTAAAATTAACAGGATATTCATCATATGTAATTGATTTTTCAGCAAAGAAGATTTTTTCTCCTTTTAAGGCACATTGGCCAGTAAATTCTGAATCTTCAGTTAAAGTATAAGTATTAAAGCCTTCTTCATCAATTATTTCTTTTTTAATCATAAAACCAGTGCCATTTATAATAGCATTGCCACCAAAGCCCATTCTAGAACGATTTAAAAATAAATTTTGAATATAGTAAAATAAGGTATAACTTGCACTTACCCAACTATCAGATGGATTTTTAGCATCTCTAAAACCAGTTGCTACCCTGTATCCATTATTTAAGGCATCATTCATTTGAATTAAAAAGTCAGGGTGGACAACATTATCAGCATCAAAAATAATATAAGCATCAATTCTTTTATAGTATTTTAATTCATCAAAAGCATAGCAGAGCACATCGGCCTTAGTTTTAACTAGCCTATCACACATTAGAACTTTAGCACCATGCTCTTTAGCAATTATTTCGGTATTATCGGTAGTATTATTTACGATAACATATATTTCATATTTATTTTTATTATAATTTAAATTATTTAAACTATCTACTAAATTACCAATGACAGATTCTTCATTTCTAGCTGGAATTATAATGGCAAAATGATTTTCATTATCAATCTTTTCTAATTTTTTACGATTTTTCTTTTCTAGTATCAATCCTAATAACCCCATTACCACATAATAAGCTCCATAAATTAATGTAATCATAGAAATGATACGATAAATTGTAAGTACAACTTCCATATAACTACCCATCCTTTATATATTTCAACTACCCGTATAATAATCTTATCATTTATTAAAGATATAAGCAAACTTTATACGGCAAACTTTACATTTTATGAAAAAAGCCACCATTAAAATAGATTAATTAGATGACTTATTTTTTACTTAATTCTTTTAATTCATATAATAAATTAATAGCTTCTATAGGAGTTATTTTTAAGACATCAATAGTATTTAATTTATCTAGGGCACTATTAGATTGTTTTTCTTCAAAATTAAATTCTAATTGCTCATTAAATGATTTAATTTCATTTTTACTATTTTGTTCGTATTTGGAAAGAATTTTGGTAGCATTAGTAATTATTTCTTCTGGCATATTTGCTAAAGATGCAACATGGACACCATAACTTTTATCTACTGCACCATCTTCTATTTTATGCAAAAAGGTTAAATGACCGTCTTTTTCAGTTGCACTTACATGAACGTTTTTAATTGTTTTATATTTTTTATCTAAAGTAGTTAACTCATGATAATGAGTACTAAATAAGGTTTTACATTTAATTTTAGATGTTACGTATTCTAAAATAGATTCAGCAAGACTCATACCATCATATGTAGCAGTACCACGTCCTAGTTCATCGAATAGAATTAAAGAATTTTCTGTAGAATTTACAATAGCATTTCTAGCTTCTAACATTTCAACCATAAAGGTAGATTCACCAGATACTAAATCATCTGATGCTCCTATTCTTGTATAAATTGCATCAAAAATTGGCAAATTTGCTGAATCAGCTGGAACATAAGAACCAATTTGAGCCATAATTATAGTAATTGCGAGTTGCCTCATATAAGTAGACTTACCACTCATATTTGGACCTGTTATTAAAAGAGTGTTAGTTTTTTCATCCATTAGACAATCATTTTTTACATAAGTCCCGCTTGATACAGCATTAATTACGGGATGAAAACCATTTTTAATATCTATAATGTGATTGTCGTTAAATGTAGGCCTTACAAGTCCATTATTTTCTGCTACGATTGATAAAGAACATAAAGCGTCAATTATTCCTAAATTTTTAGCAGTTTCTTTTAAAGATAAAACTTCTTCTTTTAATTTTTCTTTAATATCCATAAATAGATTATATTCTAGTTCAATTATACGTTCTTCAGCATTTAAAACTAAAGCTTCTTTTTCTTTTAGTAGCGGCGTAATAAATCTTTCACCAGTTGTTAATGTTTGCTTTCTTTCCCAGCCAAATTCTTCTTTAACATTAGAAAGTTGTCCTTTAGATACTTCAATATAATAACCAAATACTTTATTAAAACCTACTTTTAAATTTTGGATACCAGTTTTTTCTCTTTCACTTGCTTCTAGAGATGCTATAAAATCTTTGCCACCTGTACGTATTTCTTTAAGTTCGTCAAGTTCAGCATTATATCCAGTTTTAATTAAATATCCTTCTTTTAAGCTAATTGGTGGTTCTTCATATAATGCCTTATCTAAAAGTGAAAATATATTTTCATGAGTATTTATCTCAAAATCTAAGTTTAGATGCTCAATATGGTCTTTAATACTAGGCAAATACATTAAACTTTTCTTTATTTGAAGAGCATCTCTTGCATTAAATGTACCGCAAATAAGCTTACCACATAATCTTTCTAAATCATAAACTTGATATAAGTCTTTAATTAAATCTTCTCGCGTTAAAAATTCATTATTTAATTTTGTAATTATATCAAGTCTATTTTCAATTTCAGATTTTGACTTTAAAGGAGCTGATAACCATGATTTAATAGTTCTTGACCCCATTGATGTTTTACATTTATCTAAAAACCATATTAAACTATATTGTCTTTCTTTTAGTCTTAAAGTTTCAAATATTTCTAAATTACGAATAGAATGAATATCCAAATTTAAATATTCATTATTATCAATAACAACAACATTGTTAAAATGGCTTATATCTTTAAGTTCTTTTACAACTAAGTAATAAACTAAATGTTTAACTCCTTCAATAACCCTAACATCTTTTATTCCATTTAATATAGTTAACTCTTCTTCATATAATTTATCAATTATGGTT
>CAJOQL010000027.1 GCA_905236935.1 uncultured Bacilli bacterium | reverse complement strand
GCATCTGATACAGAAAAAGGAAATGGAATGCTAAAAGGAACAAATGGAGTAGAATATAAAATAGGATTAATAACAGCCGATGAAGTAGCTTTTGCTGGTGGAACATATAATGCTATTAATCGTGCATACTATTTATATACTGGAGGAGAATACTGGACAATGTCGCCATATCACTTCAATGCCAGTAATCACATGTCTCACGTGTTTCTCATACATTCGACTGGTAATTTGTATATAGGTTATGTGTCTGATGCTTACGGCCTTCGCCCCGCAGTTTCTCTTAAATCTACGGCAACAATAGAACAAGGTGGAGATGGTACAATCAATAATCCATATGTTGTAAATGGTTTATTAGAAGTTTAAATTGTAAGTTAATACTTGCAATTTTTATTTTCTAAATATATTGTTATTCTTTATTTAAAACTACTTTTTTGATAAAATGGTACATATGGAAGTGATTTAAGTGGATCATATTAGAAATTTTTGTATTATAGCGCATATCGACCATGGTAAAAGTACTTTAGCAGATCGTATATTAGAAATAACTGGTGCTTTAGATAAAAGAGAAATGAAAGACCAAATATTAGATAGTATGGACCTTGAAAGAGAAAGAGGCATTACCATTAAATTAAATGCTGTTGAGCTTCAATATAAAGGATATACCTTGCATTTAATAGATACTCCAGGACATGTCGATTTTAGTTATGAAGTATCACGCTCTCTAGCAGCATGTGATGGCGCTCTTTTAGTAGTTGACGCGGCTCAAGGAATAGAAGCTCAAACTCTTGCTAATTTATATTTAGCCTTAAATAATGATTTAAATATTATTCCTGTAATAAATAAAATTGACTTACCTAATGCCGACGTACCTAAAGTTAAAAAAGAAATTATGGATGTTTTAGGTTTTAGAGAAGATGAAATATTACTTGTTTCTGGTAAAACTGGAGCAGGTGTTCCAGAACTTTTAGATGCTATCATCGATAGAATTAATCCGCCAAAAGAGTATTCTGATACTAAAACAAGAGGATTAATATTCGACTCATACTTTGATTCTTACCGCGGCGTTATTGCATCAGTTTGCGTAAAAAGTGGTGAAATAAAACGTGGGGACACACTAGTTATGATGAGTAATGGTGCCGAATATGAAGTAGTTGAAATAGGAGTAAATACTCCAAAAGAAAAATTAATTGATAAGTTATCGGCTGGTTCTGTAGGTTGGGTATCAGGTAGTATAAAAACTATTGATACCGTTAGAGTAGGTGATACCATAACTACTAAATCTAATATGGCAGATACTCCTCTTGCTGGTTATAAAGCCATGAAACCAATGGTTTATAGTGGTATTTATCCAATTGAGCCAAATAAATATGAAGCCCTAAAAGAAGCTTTAGAAAAATTAAAATTAAATGATGCATCTCTAGTATTTGAACCAGAAACATCAGAAGCCTTAGGTTTTGGCTTTAGATGTGGATTTTTAGGCCTTTTACATATGGATATTATTGAAGAAAGAATTAGAAGAGAATTTAATATCGATATAATTGCAACATCACCATCTGTTATTTATAAAGTAGCTCTTACAAACGGTGAAACAATTGAGGTTGATAATCCTTGCGAAATGCCAGATAAAGTAAAAATTGAAAGTATTAGTGAACCATTTGTTAAAGCAAGTATTTTAGTACCAAGTGAATATATCGGACCAATTATGGAGTTATGTCAAGAAAAGCGTGGCATCTATAAAACAACAGAATACATTGATAGCACCAGAGTTAATATTATTTATGAATTACCACTTGCTGAAATTGTATATGACTTCTTTGATAAATTAAAAAGTTATACTAAAGGATATGCTTCATTTGATTATGAAATATCTGATTATAAAATAAGCAATCTAGTTAAAATGGATATCTTAATTAATGGCGAAATAGTAGATGCCTTAAGTTTAATAGTTCATAAAGATGCTGCTTACCATAGAGGTATGCAAATAACTAAAAGTCTGCGTTCGCTAATTCCAAGACAACTATTTGAAGTTCCAATTCAAGCTAGTCTAGGCTCAAAAGTAATTGCTCGTGAAACTATAAGTGCAATGAAGAAAAATGTTTTAGCTAAGTGTTATGGTGGAGATGTAACCCGTAAAAGAAAACTATTAGAAAAACAAAAGGAAGGAAAAAAGAGAATGAAAATGGTAGGATCTGTTGAAGTTCCACCAGAAGCATTCTTATCAGTTCTTAGTAATGATTAGATGTAAATGGGTAAACTTAAATAATCCAAATTATATAAAATATCATGATGAGGAATGGGCTATTCCTTCTTTTTCTGATGAATATTTATTCGAAATGTTATTATTAGAAACTTTCCAAGCTGGTTTATCATGGGAATGTATTTTAAATAAAAGAGAAAATTTTAGAAAAGCCTTTGATAACTTTGATTACAAAAAAATAGCAAATTATGATAATGACAAAATCGAAAAGTTATTAAATAATGAAGGTATCATAAGAAATAAATTAAAAATAAAATCTGCTATTAAGAATGCTAAAGTATTTTTGGCTGTTCAAAAAGAATATGGCTCATTTTCAAATTATATTTGGCATTTTACAAATGGAAGTGTTATAAAAAACACTACAGATGAAGTTCCCGTAACATCCGCGTTATCCGATGAAATAAGTCTTGATTTAAAGAAAAAAGGAATGACTTTTATTGGAAGCACAATTATTTATTCTTATTTACAAGCAATTGGTATTATAAATGACCATGAACTTAATTGTTCATTTTATTAAAATATGGTAAAATTTTATTATGGTAGGTGTAGTTAATGAATCATGTTTATATTCATATTCCTTTTTGTAAGCATATATGTTCTTACTGTGACTTTTGCAAAATGTTTTATAATAAAGAACTTGCAAGTAATTATTTAGATTCACTTAAAAATGAAATAGATGAATACTATCAAAATGAAGAAATATCCACTTTATATATTGGTGGTGGAACTCCTTCAAGTCTAGATTTAGACTTACTTGATAAACTATTTAATATTTTAAAAACATTTAAATTAAAAGAAAATGCTGAATTTACTTTTGAATGTAATCCTGATGATATTAATGAATTTTTAGTTAAAAAATTAGCTAGTTTCGGAGTAAATAGAGTAAGTATTGGTATTGAATCATTTAATGAAAATAAACTTAAATTTATGGAAAGAACTGCTGATTTTGATGATATTAGAACTAAAATTAACTTATTAAGATATTATGGAATTAGTAATATAAATGTTGATTTAATATATGGAATTCCAAATGAAACCTTAGATATATTAAAAAAAGATTTAAAACAAATTCTTAAATTAAATCCAAATCATATAAGTACATATTCTCTTATAATTGAACAGCACACTAAAATAGGCATTAATAATGTCAAAAATATTTCAGAAGATTTAGATGCTAAAATGTATGAATACATATGTAAAAAATTAAAACAAAAAGGATATATTCACTATGAAGTATCAAACTTTGCTTTAAAGAATTTTGAATCAAAGCACAACCTAGCTTACTGGAATAACGAAGAATATTATGGCTTTGGTTTAGGAGCTTCAGGATACATGGATGGCTTTAGATATGATAATACTAAAAATATCAAAGAATATACTAATGCAAAATATCATATTAATAATGCTCTATTATCTAAACAAGAAGTTATGGAATATGAAATTATGTTAGGGCTTAGAAAAATGTCAGGAATAAATCTCCAAGAATTCTTTAATAAATATGATGTTAATATGCAAGATGCTTTTCCAATAAAACCACTAATTCGTAATAAAGATTTAATCTATAAAAATGGCTATATTTATATTAATCCTGATAAAATATATGTTATGAATGAAATCCTTAATAAAATGATATAATTTAATGGGACTTGAAAAAAATATGATTTATGATAAAATTATTTATAGTAAAAGAGGTTGTTAAATGAAAATAAAGTATTATTTATTTGGTTTACTTACAAGTTTAAGTTTTATAACTACTATAAATGCTGCTACATTAGAGCTTAAAACCGATGATAAATTAGTAATAAATGAAAAAGGTAGCATTACAGTAAATGTTAATTTAAAACTAGAAGAGGAAGAAGAATTAGAAAACATATCATTTGATTTAGATTATAATAATGAGCTTCTTAACATTAAAGTTCTTGAAGATGAAAATGGAGAAGATGTTAGTTATGGTTATGCCCAAATTTTTAAGGCAGGTACTGCTCAATTATTTAATGCTTCTAAATCATTTGTTAACGGTCCAATTATATCATTTACATTAAAAAATATTTCTACGGAAGATAGTACTGCCAAATTAAGCCTTAAAAATGTTAAGCTTAAGTTAACAAATGAGGAAAAAACAAAAGAACTAGAAGAAGAAGCTATCCAACCTTTAAACTTAACTTTAAAGAAGGAAGTAACTACCACAACTAAAGCAAAAAATACTAGTGCAGAATTAAAAGGTTTTACTGCAAATAATGGTGCAACTATTAAACCAGCATTTTCAAAAGATGTTAAAGAATATAAAATTTATGTTAAAGATACCTTAAAACAAATTACAATTACTACTAATACAGAGCAAACAGGTGTTAAAGCAGAAATAGAATGTACTTTAGGTTGTACAAGTAGTACAAATGAAATTGTAGCAGATAGTTACAAGCATATAATTAAATTAAATATTGATAAGGGGAAAAATGAAGCAACATTTAAATTCACATCAGAAGATGAAAAAAATAATGAAGAGTATAAATTCATTATCTATCGTGGGGCAACAACTGATGGATCAAATTTATTATCAGATTTATCTTTTGAAGAAGATATAAAATTAAATGAAAAATTTGACAAATCTAATTTAGATTATACTGCTAAAGTACCTTATGAAATTGAAAAACTAAAGGTAATAGCAACTCCAGAAGATAGCAATGCTGATGTAAGCATTAAAGGTAATGATTCCTTGTCAGTTGGTGAAAATGTAATAACAGTTACAGTAACCTCTACAGAAACAATGGAAAAGAAAATTTATAATATAACCGTAACAAGAGAAGAATTTGTACCAAAAGAAGAAAATACTACTAAAGTTACGCCAGTTATTGAAAAAGAAAAACCACAAAACAATAATAATATTAAATTAATTATAATTATTGGAGCCGTTAGTACTTTTATAATTGGCATTGCCGCATACTTTATTTTCTTCTTTAAAGGTAAAAAGAAAAATAAAGTAAGAAGTACTTCTGAAGAGAAAATTTCAACAGAAAAAATCCAAAATAGTATTATTGATGAAGATACTGAACCAACAAGTGTAGATGATGCATTAAAAGATTTAATGCAAACAAGAGAACTAACTAATGTAGATAAAATAGAACCTAGAGATGAATAGGTTTTATTTTTTGCTTTATATTTAATGAATATTATTATATAATATTGTAAGAATAGAGGAGAAGCAAATGAAAAAAAATGGTTTTATTGCAACTACTTTAATATATTCATTTTTTTTGGTATTCTGTGCAGTTATATTAAGCTTTATTGGTATAAGTAATCATAATAGAAATATGCTAAATAAAGCAAATGAAAATATTAGAAAAGATATTCTTGAAAAAACTATGGCAGATTTGTCTATTGGAAGCATCATAAATTTAGATGTTTCTACTCCGACTTTACAAGTTAAAAATACTAAATGGCAAGTATTTTATAACGATAAAAAAACAGTATCATTAGTATCTGTATCAGCTGTATTAACTAATAAAAATATTGATTATATTAAATATTTAGTTTCATCTTTAAGCAATGCCTGCATTATAAATAATATTAGAGTTTTTTCCAAAGATGATTTATATGTCACTTTAAGAAATACTGCAGAAAATTCAAACGTATTAAAAAGTATTGCTAATATGGAAAATGTTGCCGGTGATTCATCATATTTAGTAATGGACAATGATAAAGCATGTAGATATACATATAGAGAACCTAATAGTGCCTATGCAAATTTTAACACTTTTCTTAATACAGTGTTGAATGATGATAATCTGGATTGCAACTTCAATAATGAACCAATAAATGTTAGAGTTGTAATAGATCTTAATGGCAACAGCCGAATTACCTCTGGAAGCGGTACAATATCCAACCCTTATTATGTAGATGAAAATAACTGTTTTACAGATTTATCACTTGTAAACAAAATATTATCTAAAGGCCATGTTGATGAACATAATTATACTACACCAGGAATAGACGTAGCTTTTGCTGACGAAGGAGTTAGATCAACTCCAGATGATTATGGTATATCCTATTATTTTAGAGGAAATGTCAAAAATAATTATATAGTATTCGGAGGTAAATGTTGGAGAATTGTGAGAATTACTGGCAACGGTTCAATTAAATTAATATTACAAAATAATGAAGGAACACAATGCAATGTAAGTGGAGATAAAGGATTCATATATGAAACTGGAGCTACCACGCCCTTAAAAGTTGCATACAACACAAATGCTGACGATAATGCATATATAGGATTTATGTATAGCACTAGTGGAGCAAACTATGATAATACTCATAACAATGTTCAAAGAAGCACAGTACTTCAAAAATTACAAGATTGGTACCATAATTGGACAATTACAAATAATACTTTTAAAAAACTTACAGACGTAGTATACTGCAATGACAAAAGCATTGATAAAGCATATTTAGGTTATGGAAAAAATGAAACATATTATATGGGATATTACAGACTAACTAATGATAATTCGATTTCTAGTAGTATATCTCCAAGTTTAATATGTCCTAATAGTAGCAGCAATAATTCACTTCTTTATAATATTTCTAAATTTACATCAAATGAAGAAACAATATATGGCAATGGCAAGCTTACATATGGTAGTCTTGATTATAAAGTTGGATTATTAACAGCAGATGAAGCCGCTTTTGCAGGTCTTACCACAAATAAAAATGATGTTTTAAACGTTAAATCATACTTAGTAACTAATAGTTTAATTCCATGGTGGACTATGACGCCTATGGCTTATTTAACTGAAACGAAAGCAAATGTATATGGTATTAATTCTTTTGGGGTTATTACAGAATATGCAGTTAATAATAATACTCTAGCTGTAAGACCTGTAATTGCCTTAAAGCCCAATACATTAGTAAGTGGAGCAGGAACTATAAATGACCCATACATAGTTAAATAGCATTAGAAAAACATATAGGAAGGAATAACTAATATGATTTATTTAAATAAAAAAGGCTTTGCATTAATAGAAACAATTATAGTTATGAGCATTTTAGCTATAGGATTAATATCATTATATGGATCATTTGCTCTCATAGTACGTAAAAGTCAAAATGCCAATAGTGATAGTGCGACTAATACTTATATGGCCTATCAAATTAGCAAGTTTACTAATGATAAGAATTATGAATCCTCAAATTCTTTAACCACAACATACTATATTGAAATACTTTTACAAAATAATAGTTACTTTAAAAAAGAATGTGGATTTATGTTTAATGAAAAAAAATGTATATCTAAAGGAGTCATATCAGATGAAGAAATACTATTATATAGAAATTTAAACATAGACAAAATATATTTCTTTTTAGTGCCTATTAAAAATGTATATAATGATTTATTAGAATTATTTGACGGTAGTACTATTAATTACTTAAATAAAATAAAAAATGATATTAATATTAGTTTTACTGCCGAAAAAAGCATAATAGTAAAAACTAAAACTAATGATAGTATTGAGTTTTCTTATTATCAATATGAACCATATGATGCAAAAAGACATATAATAAAGGCAATTTTAGGAGAAAATAATGAAAATGTTGCATCATATAGCACAAGGCCTGGAAGTAAGAAATCAAGTCAAGATGAAGCAGTTTTAGCAACAACTATTGATGATTATGGGCTTAGTTATTATTATAGAGGAAATGTTCAAAATAATTATCTTGTTTTTGCAGATAAGTGCTGGAGAATTGTAAGAATAACTGGTGATGGTAACGTGAAATTGGTGCTATATAATGATAATTCAGGCGGCAATTGCAATACAAATGATAACTCATCTGCCTTTGCAAGATATAATTCAAGTAACGCATACACTGTAAAATTTAATGAGAGTGCTTTAGGGAATACTGATATCGGTTTTATGACAGGCTCTTATAATTCTAACAATTACAATGATACTCATGAAAATTCTAGGGATAGTGAGGTATTACTTAGCTTAAAATCTTGGTATGCTAGAAGCTTTTTAGATGAAGAAAAAAATATAATCGTGGATTCAATATGGTGTAATGATAAAAGTATAGTTTCAGATAAAAGTTATAATGGTGCAAATAATAGTGGAGTAAAAAATTACAAAACTTACTATGCATCAGAAGAAAGATTTTTACCTATTGCTGACTCGAAACCAAGTTTAATTTGTGGTGGTAATTCAAATATTATTTCAATGTTTACTGGTACTAGCACTAATGTTGGTAATAATAAATTAGGACTATATAAACTTGGACTATTAACTGCAGATGAAGTGCTATTAGCTGGTGGGAGCATTAATGAAGCTAATACTTATTATTATTTAAATGAAAATGCTAGAAGCTATTATTGGACAATGACTCCATCTAGATTTGATAGTTCGGCATATATATGGGCAGTAAATGCTAATGGAAAATTAGAACGAATTGCTGCAAACAAAAATAATATTGCCTTAAGACCATCTATTGTTATATCTTCAAATATTTTTGTAAAAGGTGATGGTAGCAAAAATTCACCATATGTGGTATTATATTAGTTGGAGGATTGAATGGAATATAATAACTTTAAAAATGGAGTAGCAAGACTATGGAATGGTGAAAATTTATCATACGATGAAATAAAAGAACTTGATAGTATAGCAGCTGAATTAATAGATATGATGGAAACTTCCGAGCTTGATTACGACCTTCAAAATAGTTTAGATAACTATATTATTTATTATAAACAATATCATAATCTAAATGAAGAAAGAACTAAAAATCTAGTGGCTTATAATAAATATGTAAATGAAAATGCTAATAATATGCTTGCTCTTGAACAGCAAAATAGAGTTAAAATGTTAAAACAAATTAATAGTAGAGGAATAATTAGTGCAATTACTATAATTGAAACAGTTACTATTATCGGAATGCTTATAAGTTTTTTAGCTATTGTCTTACTAAAAAAATAATGTATAATATTCTTAGAGGGAGATTACAAAAATGGATATATTAAATGAAACTGAAAACAAAATGAAAAAGGCCATTGAAAATATGGAAAATAGATTTTTAAATGTAAGAGCAGGTCGTGCTAATCCAGCAATGCTAAATGGCATTATGGTTGACTATTATGGAGCACTTACACCAGTTCAATCGCTTGCAAATATTACAGTACCTGAAGCAAGACAATTATTTATAAAACCATTCGATAAAGGTGCACTAAAAGCCATTGAAAAATCTATAAATGAAGCAAACATTGGAATAACTCCAACAAATAATGGAGAAATGATTATTTTAACTATTCCTGAATTAACTGAAGAAAAAAGAAGAGATTATGTTAAACAAGTCAAAACAATTGCTGAAGAAACTAAAGTAGCACTTCGTAATGCAAGAGAAGATGCTAGAAATAACATAAAAAGACAAGAACTTCCAGAAGATGAAACAAATAGATATTATGATGACATTCAAGAACTTATTAATGATTACAACAAGATGGTAGAAGAAAAGTATAAAATTAAAGAACAAGAATTAATGACAGTTTAGGGGTATAAACTCCTTTTTATTTTGGACAAGTTATTAGGTAATTATAATACTTTTTGTTTATATGAAGAAAAACTTTTAAAAATTATCAAAATAAAAAAGGAAATTGACCATTTAGCGGTAATATAAATAGTAGAGGGAGAAAATGAAAGGAGAAGCACATGGAATATATAAGTATGTTAAATCCATATAGTATTTATCATTTATGGCAATTTAATTATTGTAGAAACTATTTAAATAAAATTATAAATTCTACCATTAATAATAAAGAAAAATATGAATTATTAGACTTTTTTAATAAGAGTTTCAATACTGTTAGAAGTTATTGTATTTTCGAAAGTAAAAATAGTATTGTTATAATTGACTTTAATTTAAATAAAAGACAAAAAAATAATGATTTATCTATCATAAGTTTTTTAGAGCAAACTACTGAAAAGAATGTATATTTAATAATGCTACATAATTTTAAAGGAACTAATTTTAGAGAAAATATAATTTATAATATTTTTAAATGTAGTGATTTTATTTTTTTAGATAGTAAAATTAAGCAATATGAAGCTAATTCTAAAATTGCTAGTTATTTATATCAAATGGATAGTAATACCATAAAATTATACCTTCATGAAGAAAAATTATTAATGAAAAATTAACTATAATTATTAGCTATTATAGAGTATAATGAAATTAAAGAGGTAGTATTAATGAATTTAGATAAAATGTCAAATAGACATATAATTAATAATTTAGAAATTAGTGTTAAAAAATAGCATAATTATATAAAGAGTCAACACATTGTTAAATATTTATTAGCAGAATATGGATTAATATATAACTTAGATGTTACAAATATGTATTTAGAAGAAGCTCAAATATATTTTAATGAAGCAAGTATAAGAAATTTACCAGTTAATTTAAATATTTTTGAATATAATCCAGATGAAGATGGCGTTAAAAAATTTGTAATATCTTTTTTAAGTAGTTTAGAATTTGTTGCTTTATTAAAAGAAAGCATTAATAAAAAAGCCACTGAGGCAAAGAATTTCTTTAATAATAACACTGATGATATTCTTATAAAAACATATGTAAAAAAAGCTAAATGATTAAATATACCTAATTTACTAATATGCAATTAACATGATAAAATCTTAATGAAAGAAGGTTAACATTTATGACAGATTTTCTTATGCAAAATAATTGGTTAATAAAAATTATTGCTACAATACTAATATTAGTGATAGCTATAAGTATTTATAAGTTATTATCAAATCTAACAGAAAAAGCCTTAAACAAGAATAAACGATTTAATAAAAGAGCACAAACATATATTAGACTTGCTAAAAGTATTAATAGATATATTATTATAATAATTGCGTTAATGATTGTTTTAAAAATATATGGAATTGATATTTCTTCAATGCTAGCTGGTCTTGGAATAATAAGTGTAATTGTTGGTTTAGCTATTCAAGATTATTTAAAAGATATAATTAGAGGATCTAGTATTATATCAGATGATTATTTTTCTGTTGGTGATGTTATTAATTATCGTGGAATTGAGGGAAAAGTTTTAGTAGTAGGTTTAAAAACTACTAAAATTCAAGAATTATCTACTGGAAATATTTTTTCTATTGCTAATCGTAATATTGAAGAAATTGCTATTTTATCTAATTTAATATATGTAAGAGTTCCTATTCCTTATGAATTAAAATTAAAAGAACAACAAAAGGCAGTAAATGAAGTAGTAAAATTAATAAAAGCTGATGATTTAATAATTAATTGTGAAAATGTTGGTTTAACCGAGTTAGCGGATTCTAAAATTGAATATTTATTAAAAATTACTTGTAACCCTATAAATCGCTTGCAAGCTAGAAGAAATGCTCTAAGTTGTATTGTAGAAGGCTTAGAAAAGAACAATATTTCTATTCCATACAATCAACTTGACATTCATCAAAAATAGCAATATTATTAATTGTTACTATTTTATAGGAAAATATATATAAAAAAATTGAACTAAAATTAGTGGGATTATAACCTCTAATTTTATTTTTTTGAAAATTAGCACTCATATATTGACAAGTGCTAAGCATAATATTATAATGATATTAGCATTTAAAAAGGTTAAGTGCTAAAAAGGAAGTGATGATGTGAATAATCGTCAAAATGAGCTTTTAAGACTTATAGTAGAAACATACATTAAAACTGTTAAGCCAGTAGGATCTAAATCATTAGTTAAAAAACTTATGTGTTCAAGTGCAACTATAAGAAATGATATGGCTCATTTAGAATCACTTGGATATTTAGAAAAAACTCATACATCAAGTGGTAGAGTACCAAGTGAAGCAGGCTACAAGTATTATGCCCAAAATTTAATGAAAGAAAAAAAGATTGCAACAGAAGAAATGAATAAGCTTCAAACAATTTTAAATAATAAGAACTTAGCAACTTCTGATGCAATAGTAAAGTGTATGGAAATAATTAGTGATATTACTAATTATACCAGTATTGTTCTAGGAAAAGAATCAGAGAATAATACTCTAAAACATATTAGTATCGTCCCAATTGATGATAGGAAAGTTGTAGCCGTAGTTATCACGAATACTGGGCACGTAGAAAATAAACAATCGAGAGTACCAGATAATATTAGTATTAACGATATAGTAAAAGCCTGTGAAATTATTAACAAATCACTAATAGGTACCAAATTATCGGAAATTAATGCTAAGCTAGAATATGAAATAAAGCCAGTTATTATTGATAAAATAAGAGAATACGAAAGCGTTATGAAGTTCTTTTATGATGCTTTTAATGACTTTACAGTCCAAAATAGTGATGTCTTTTTTGGAGGAAAAACCAATATTCTAAAACAGCCAGAATATGATGAACCAGATAAAATTAAAGGAATAATTAGCAAACTTGAAAATATTGAACTTGTTAAAAAAATCGAAACTGAAGATAAAGAAATAAATATTTTCATTGGCGAAGAAAATGAATTTGATGAAAATGTTACCGTAATAAAAACAAGTTATAATATTAATGGGGAAGAAGGTACAATTGCCGTAATTGGACCTAAAAGAATGGAATATGATAAAGTTGTTTCTCTTCTTAATTATTTAAAAGGCTATATGGAAAGGTAATAATATGAAAAACGAAGAAAATATTGAAAAATTAGAAACTGAAGAAGAAAATGCACCTAAAAAGCATGAAAAGAAAAAACATGAAAAACATAACGAACTTGAAGAGTTAAATAAAAAATTAACTGAAGCACTTAACGAAGAAAAAATGAAAAGCATGCGTATAAGTGCTGAAATGGTTAATTTTAAGAAACGTAAAGAAGAAGAAGTAAGCAATTATTTAAAATATGCTAATGAAGGATTAATAAGTGACTTACTGATGATTATAGATAACTTTGAACGTGCCATAAAAATGGATAATAATGATTTAGCTGATGAAGTAAGTAAATTTTTAGCAGGATTTAAAATGATTTATACAAATTTAATTAGTATTTTAAATAAATATGAAGTTAAAGAAATATCTGCTGATGGTATAGAATTTAATCCTGTTTATCATCAAGCTGTATTAACTGAAAAAGATGAAAATAAACCATCTGGCGTAGTACTTGAAGTATTACAAAAAGGTTATATGTATAAAGATAAAGTAATTAGGCCAGCAATGGTAAAAGTTAATGAATAATGGATCATAATAGTATAATTGATAGAGATACCTTTGAAGTTACTATTCATGCAGAAGATCATCCTAAAGTGTTTGTATGTGATAAACTCATCGCACAAGTTATTGCTTTATTAAACAAAAAAGGTTATAAAACGGTAGCTAGTTGCTCAGGACACTATAGAATTGAATTCTATGAATACTTGGATGAAGATATTAAATATTTAGATGAATATATGCATGATGATAAAATAATAATTAAAAAGATAAAAGAAAAAACATTTGACTACTTTCAAGAAATAGATAGGACGCACATGTATATTTTATTTGATAGAGATTATCATTTTCCAACTTTGCCAGATGATTTTACTATTATAAAATCTGCTGATAGAATTATGTTAGATTATACAATATATTATTATGATGAAAATCATAACCATAAAAGCATTTCTATGGTTATGAGAGAAATAGAAAATAAATGTAAATTACTCGAAAAATGGGCAACTAATTTGCCTGATATAAATGAAAGGAATGATTAAATATGAGTAAAATTATAGGAATTGATTTAGGTACAACTAATAGTTGTGTCGCTGTATTAGAAGGCGGAGAACCAAAAGTTATAGTTAACCCTGAAGGAGACCGTACAACTCCATCAGTAGTAGCATTTAAAAAAGGAGAAGAACTTGTTGGAGTAACAGCTAAAAGACAAGCTGTAACAAACCCAGAAAATACTATTTCTTCAATTAAAAGATTAATGGGTACAAGTGAAAAAGTAGATGCTGATGGTAAAAAGTATTCTCCAGAAGAGATAAGTGCAAAAATCTTAATGAAACTTAAAAAAGATGCTGAAAGTTATTTAGGAGAACCAGTTACTAAAGCAGTAATTACAGTTCCAGCATACTTTAATGATGCTCAAAGACAAGCAACTAAAAATGCTGGTAAAATTGCAGGACTTGAAGTAGAAAGAATTATTAATGAACCAACAGCTGCATCACTTGCTTATGGCTTAGATAAACAAGATAAACAACAAACTATTTTAGTATATGACCTTGGTGGTGGAACATTTGATGTATCTATCCTTGAACTAGGTGATGGTGTATTTGAAGTTAAATCTACTAGTGGTAATAATCATTTAGGTGGCGATGACTTTGATAAAACTGTTATGGATTATTTAGTATCAGAATTTAAGAAAGAAACTGGTATTGACTTATCTAAAGATAAAATGGCAATGCAAAGAGTTAAAGATGCTGCCGAAAAAGCTAAAAAAGACTTATCTGGTATGAGTACAACTAATATTAACTTACCATTTATTTCTCAAAGCGAAGATGGTCCAGTACATATGGATATTAATTTAACAAAAGCTAAATTTGAAGACTTATGTCGTGACTTATTTGATTCAACACTTGAACCAGTAAGAAAAGCTCTTAAAGACGCTAAATTAAAAGCTAGCGACATTGATGAAGTAATTTTAGTTGGTGGATCAACAAGAATCCCATATATTCAAGAATTAGTAAAGAAAGAAATTGGTAAAGAACCAAATAAGAGTGTTAACCCTGATGAAGTAGTAGCAATGGGTGCTGCAATTCAAGGTGGAGTATTAACTGGTGAAGTAAATGATTTAGTTCTTCTAGATGTAACCCCACTATCACTTGGTATTGAAACTTTAGGCGATGTTATGACTGTTTTAATTCCAAGAAATACAACCATCCCTACAAGTAAGAGTCAAATCTTCTCAACTGCTGCTGATAATCAACCTGCTGTAGATATTCATGTTTTACAAGGTGAAAGACCAATGGCTGCTGATAATAAAACTCTAGGAAACTTCCAATTAACTAATATTCCACCAGCACCAAGAGGTATTCCTCAAATTGAAGTTACATTTGATATTGATGCAAATGGTATCGTTAATGTTAAAGCTAAAGATTTAGGTACTAATAAAGAACAATCTATAACAATTACATCAAATACAAATCTATCTGATGAGGAAATTGATAAAATGATGAAAGAAGCTGAAGCAAATAAAGAAGCTGATGAAAAGCGTAAAGAAAAAGCTGATGCTAAAAATGAAGCTGATAGTACAATTTTTGCAACAGAAAAAGCTATTAAAGATTTAGGAGACAAAGTATCTGAAAGTGATAAAAAAGAAGCAGAAGATTTAATTACTGATTTAAAGAAAGCCCTAGATGGTGATGATGTCGAAGATATTAAAGATAAGACTAAAAAGTTAAATGAAAAAGCTATGGCATTTGCTTCAAAAGTATATGAAGAAGCTGCTAAAAATAATGCAAATAGCGCATCAGATAATAATTCAGATAATAACGATGCTGAAGAAGCAGAGTTTGTGGATAAAAACTAATGAAAGTTCTAGGTTTAACTAGAACTTTTTGGAGGAAAGATGGACTATAATAATAGAAGTGAAATAGATGAAAAATATAAATGGGATTTAACTTACCTATACCATAATGATAAAAGTTGGGAAGATGATTATCAAAAATTAAAAGAAGAAATTAGTGTAATAGCTAAATATGAAGGAAGCGTTACTAGTTCGATAGAGCAACTATACAACACTTTAAATGATTACTATGATTTAATAACTAAACTTAGTAAATTATATATATATGCTTCCTTAAAACATGATGAAGATTTAGGTAATGATAAATATAGTTTATATTTTAATAAAGCTTACAGCCTTTATAGTGAGTTTGTTTCACTTTCTTCTTTCATAACTCCAGAAATTCTTGAAACTCAAAAAGAAATTTTAGATAGTTTTTTACAAGAAGAAAAGTTTAGTAAGTATAAATTCTTAATTGAAGAATTAACTAGGTATAAAGATCATACTTTAAATGCCAAAGAAGAGCACTTAGTAAGCAAATTAACTGCTCAAAGTAACATATTTGAAAAAATAAATAGTACTCTTTTAAATTCTAATTTAAATTATGGTGAAATTGATTTAGATGGAAATAAAATATCTATTACAAATAGTAATTATCGCTCACTTATGGCTAATAAAAATCGTGACATTAGAAAAAAATGTTATGAACTAATGAGCACAAAAATAAAAGAGTATAATAATATATTTGGCGATATTTTAGTAGCTAACATGAAACAAACAAGTACTTATGCCGAAATTAAAAATTATAAAAGTACCATGGATATGCAATTATTTGTATCAAATATTCCAGAAACCATTCTAAAAAACTTATATGATACAGTTAATAAAAGGTTAAATGTATACCAAAAATATTTAAGATTTATTAAAGAACAGTTGCATCTTGAACATTTAGAATATTTTGATTTAAATACTGAGTATTTAAATAACAATTTAACATTTAGTATTGAAGATGCTAAAAAAATAATTATAGATGCTACTAAAATCTACGGTGATGATTATAATAATATCATTAAAAAAGCCTTTGACGAACAATGGGTTGACTTTGGTTCTTACAAAGGAAAAAGAGCTGGAGCCTACTGTACAGCAGTTTATAATTGTCATCCTGTAGTATTAACTAATTTCCATAATAAATTTGAAGATATTTCTGCAGTTGCACATGAACTTGGACATGCCGTAAACTTTTATTTAAGTATTAAAAATAATAATTCTCATGACTATGAAAACGATATTTTTGTAGCAGAAGTAGCATCCCTTACTAATGAAATAATCTTATCAAATTATATTTTAAATAATAGTGATAATAAAATGCTAAAATTACAAGCTATCACTAATCTTATTGATATAATTCAAAATAATTTATTTGATGCATGCTTAGAAGGTGAACTTGAAAATAAAATGTATGCTCTTGTAGATCAAAAAGAAGAAATTGATGCTAGTACCATTTCAAATTGTATATATGATTTAAGAAAAAAATATTATGGTAATGAAGTAGTATTAGATGAAAATGTTAAGTACTTATGGGCTAGAAGACTCCATTATTTTACCCCATTTTATTTATATCAATATGCTACTGGAGTAAGCGCTGCTATAAATATTGCTTTAAAAATAATAAATGGTGATGAAAAATTTAAAAACAATTACCTAAAATTTTTAAGTAAAGGTTCAACTGATTATCCAGTTAATTTATTAAAAGATTTAGGAATTGATATGACAAAAAGTGATGTTATAAATAATGCAATTAACTATTTTGATAGTTTAATAGATTTATATAGTAAGGTAAGTGATGAATAATGGCAAAAAGAGATTTTTATGAAGTTTTAGGAGTAAGTAAAAATGCTAGTGAAGCCGAGATAAAAAGTGCATTTAGAAAAAAAGCTAAAGAATACCATCCTGATAATAAAGAAACTGGTAATGCTGAAAAATTTAAAGAAGTTAGTGAAGCTTACGGAGTTTTATCAGATGCAAATAAAAGAAGACAATATGACCAATTTGGCGCAAATGCCTTTGATAATAATGCAGGCGGTGGATTCTCTGGATTTGGTGGTTTTGAAGGCTTTGGTGGAGGTTTTTCTGGCTTTGACTTTGAAGATATCAACTTAGGAGACATTTTTGAAACCATGATGGGTGGCGGCCGAAGAAGTAAAGGAACTAAAAGGGCCACTAAAGGTGATGACGTTTTAGTAAGACTTAACTTAAGTTTTGAAGAAGCTGCCTTTGGATGCGAAAAAACATTTTCAATAGATATTAATGAAACATGCCCTGAATGTGATGGTAAAGGTGGAAAAAATGCAAAGAGCTGTTCAACTTGTAATGGTAGAGGTACTGTTATAAGAGAACAAAGAAGCATTTTAGGAGTAATTCAAACTCAAACAGTATGTCCAGATTGTCATGGAACTGGTGAAATATTTAAGGATAGTTGCCCAGAATGTCACAGCAAAGGCTATATAAGAAAGAATAAAGAATTAAAACTAAAAGTCCCAAGTGGAGTTGATAATGGCGATCAAATGCGTATGAGTGGCAAAGCAAACGCTGGAAGCAACGGGGGACCAAATGGTGATGTTTATATTGAATTTACTGTTAAAGAACATCCTTTATTTAAAAGAGATGGCAAAGATATTTATTTAGTAGTGCCTTTAACTATTACTGAAGCAGTTTTAGGTTGTAAAAAAGAAATTCCAACTATCTATGGCACGGAAACTGTTACATTTCCAGCTGGCACACAGAATAATGAAAACATTAAATTAAAAGGCAAAGGAATTGATGATAAAAAAATCGGTAAATTAGGAGATATGTTCTTAATTACTAATGTTATTATTCCAACTAAATTAGATAGAAAGCAAAAATCTTTATTTAGCGATTTAAACGAAACTAAACTAGATAATGAAGATGCTTTCAAAAAATTTAGAAAGTATTTATAATGAAAACTGCATAATACTAGTGCAGTTTTTTCTTTATTTTGATATAATAATTTAAGATTTAGAGGCGATGCAAATGAATAAAGAAAATATCAAAAAAATAATAAAAGAATATCTTCCATATTTAGTAATAATTATAGCAGTAGTTTTAATTAGAACATTTTTATATACTCCAATTAGAGTTAATGGTACTAGTATGGATCCAACTCTAAAGCAAAATGACTTAATGATTTTAAGTAAAATTGGACTAAATAGTGGCATTAATAGATGGGACATTGTAGTTGTAAAAGAAGATAAAAAGCATATTATTAAAAGAGTTATCGCTCTTCCTGGTGAATCTGTTGCTTATATTGATGGAAAACTTTATATAAATAAGAAAAACGTTGAAGATAAATATTCTCTTAGTTCAACTAAAGATTTTGACGAAATATATTTAAAAGAAGATGAATACTTTGTTATGGGAGACAATCGTATCGTATCAGCAGATAGCAGATTAATCGGACCTATCTCAAAAAATCAAATATTAGGTAAAGCATCTTTTAGATTTTTCCCATTTAACAAAATAGGTAGTGTAAAATGAATACTTATTTAATGAATATTTATAGCATCAGATTATTAGATGAAGAAATAAATAAAATAACTAATGGTAAAGAAAATATTATTTATATCAATTATGATGAATCAAACATTGATAACGTTATTGACGAATGTGCATACTTTTCTCTTATGAATGAAGAAAAAATAGTTATTGTAAAAAACTTTAAAATAAATACATCTAGTAAACCACTAGAAAAATATTTAGATAATCCCAATCCTAATACCAAACTTATTTTAGTAGTAGATAATATTGATAAAAGAAGTACACTTTATAAAAAAATAAAAGAAAAAGGAACTATTATTGAAATATCTGAACTAAAAACCAGTGAACTATCTAATAAAATAAATAATTACTGTAAAAGTAAAAATATTCAAATTGACTATGCCTCTGTTAACTTATTAACTTTATATAATCTAAATAATTATGATTTAATCTTAAATGAAATAGACAAATTATCAATTATATCTAAAAAAATAACTGAAGATGTTATAACAACTTATGCAAGTAGACTAAATGGAGAAGATACTTTTACTTTATGTGATGCGATAACCAGCAAAAACTATTTAGCCATAAGTGAATTAGTAGAAAAATTTATTATCGAAAAGATGGAAGTGGTTCCTTTTGTAGCACTTTTAGCAGGACAATATCGTATTATTTATGCTACTAAAGAATTAAATGTTTCAAATGAAACTATTGCATCAAAACTAAATATTCATCCTTATAGAGTTAAACTAGCTAAAGAAAAAGCTTATTTATATAGTAAAGAAGAAATTAAAAATATTATATTATGGTTATGTGATTTAGACAGAGACTTAAAATCATTAAATGTTAATCAGTATACTTTATTAAAAGATTTTTTAATTAAACTAGCATAATATATTTTTTTAATATATAAGTATTTAACATATGATATAATTAATAAAGATAAAGAAAGAATCATTAAAAAGATAGAACTAAAAATAAAAATATAATAATTAGTAGGAGTTAAAAATGAATGAATATATAAATTTAGATGAAAAAAATATTGATAAAGAGCATATTTGCTGTGCGATAGGAGATCCAAAACATCAAGAAGGTGTAGATAAGAAAAAAGAGTGGATTAAAAGTAAAATAAAGGATGGCCATGTATTTAGAAAATTAAACGCTAGAGGTAAGATATTTATCGAATATGAGCCAATTGAAACTGCTTGGGTTCCTATTGATGGTAAAAATTATATGCATATATACTGCCTATGGGTAGCAGGAAGTTTTAAAGGCCAAGGAATTGGTAAAGAATTATTAGAATATGCTATTGAAGACGCTAAATCTAGAAAAAAGAGTGGTGTTTGCATACTAGTATCACAAAAGAAAAAACCATTTATCGGAGATAAGAAATTCTTTGAACATTTTGGATTTAAGGTTGTAGATACAATCAATGATTATGAATTAATGGCACTTTCCTTTGATGATAAAGAAACACCTAAATTTACAGAAAGTGCAAGAAAAATGGAAATAGATAATGAAGAATTTACCATTTATTATTCAAATGAATGCCCTTATGTAGAATATGAAGTAAAAGAATTATCTGATTATGCAAAAGATAAGAAAATTAAATTAAACTTTATTAAAATAGATTCATTAGAAAAGGCTAAGAATGCTCCTTGTATCTTTAATAATTGGGCTAATTTTTATAAAGGTAAATTTATTTCAAATACTATCTTAAATGCTAATTCCTTTGAAAAATTATTAAAATGAAAATAGATACTACAAATAAAGAATTATTACTATTAAACATTGATAAAATTCATACAACTAAAATGGGCCTTGAAAGAATTAAAAGAAATCTTAAATTAGATTATATAGATGCACTAGAGTTTTGTAAAAGTAAAGTCTTAGATAAAAATTGTAATATTTATAAGCAAGGAAAGAATTGGTACTGCAAAATAGATAATATTATAATTACTATTAATTCTTATACTTATACTATAATAACAGCCCATATTAAATAATAAAATAGAAAATAGAGGTTAGTTATATTATGAAAAAAATATCTAAAAAGTTATTATTATTAACTTTATTATTAATACCATCATTAGTTTTTGCAAGTAATGGCAATGTTAGTTTTCCTATCATTTTTGCACTTGCAATGGAAGCATTCGTTTCAATTCATATGTCAGTTTTTGTTTTGAAACCATTATCAGAATTATTATCAACAGATAATAGTAAAAAAATATTTTGGATACTATTCATCATAAGAATTTGTTTTCTACTCTTTTGTGACCTTTTTGTAACCACAAATGTTGCTTTAATGGACTTTTTTGCCGTTTTTATAGGTGGATTTACAATTTTCCCAATCTGGAGCATTAAAAAGAACTTAAAGCCTGGAAAAACAGAAAATATTCGACAAACATCCACACTAAATCAACCATCATCTATTAAAGGAATAGAATTAAAATGTTCACAATGCAATGCACCATTACAAATTACAGACAAATATTGCTCATATTGTGGAACTCCTTTTGATGGAAATAATGTCATAGTTTCACAAAATGAAAGTGGAATGATAAAACTTCCAACAAAAACTGTAGTATTACCCTCAAAATTTGATGCAATATATAATCTTTCAGAAGATAAAATGCTAGAAAAATTTATTGAAAAAGAATTAAATAAAGTTGGTATTGATAGCACAACAAAATTAATTCCTAATGATATTTTAAAAAGAAAAAAAGTATTTAATAGTATTTTTTCATTACTTACTTTTGTATTTATAACGCTAATCTTTTTTCACTTTCCTATATACACTTACATAATTGGTTTGATATTATTATTTATCTTTTTTATAGTTACAAGAAAGTATGATTTAATTAAATATTTAAAAAAAGAAATAAAAGCAAGACCAAGTGAAAAGATTTCTAACATCATCATGAATGTAAAAAACACATTTGTTTCAGATAACTCAAAAATAGATTTATTAATAGGATTACTATTAGCAATTACTATACCATTAATAATATTTTCATCACCTAGAATTATATATGAAAAGGTAGATGGTGGTTATGCTGTAAGATATTATGCTTTTGGTTTAACTAACTATAAAACAGCAAATATTCCAGAAACATATAAAAACGAAAAAGTAGTAAGTTTAAGAGGTAATACTTTTTCAAATATGCCATTTTTAGAAAGTGTAAACTTGCCAGATTCCATTACTGAAATAAGAGGACAAGCTTTTAAAAATTGTTATAAATTAGTAGAGGTAAATATTCCAAAATCTTTAGAGTACCTTGGAGGAGGAGCATTTTATAATGCAATATCCATAAAAGATATTGAACTTCCAGATACTTTAACATATTTAGGAGGAGAAGCTTTTTATAATGCTACCTCACTAGAAAGAATTAAACTATCAAATAATCTGACTGAAATTAGAGGAAATACCTTTGAAAACTGTTCATCTCTTAAAAATATTACTATACCAGATGAAGTAACTAGAATTGGTGGGCATGCATTTTATGGGGCTACATCATTAAATGAAGTAGTAATTAGTGCAAATAGTAAATTAAATGAAATTGGCTCATCAGCATTTAGAAAGTGTGATAGTTTGTACAATATAACCTTACCAACAAATACTTATGTAAATGAAAAAGCATTTAAAGAAAGCCCAACAAATATTAATCGTTATAATAAAAATTGTCACTATATTGATGGACAATATAATTGTGAATATTAGAGGAAGTTATGGAGTATAAATACATACATTTATTATATGTTCCAACTATGGCTTGTAATTTAAAGTGTAAATATTGTTATTTAGAAGATAATACTGTTGACGAAAAAACTAATTATAAACCTTTAGAAACCTTAGACTACGCTATAAAAAAGTTTAAAGAAAGTAATGTTGTACCTTTTAATATCTCACTTCATGGCGGAGAAGTTACAACATTATCAAAAGATGATTTCCATGATTTAATAAAATATATTTATGATTATTATAATAAAAATAAAGAAATAATTCTTAGTGGAGGATTTAAAATTGGAAGCCCTCATATTAAAACTAATATGTATAACTTAGATAAACACCTTGATACCATAAAAGAGTTTAATGTTTCGGTTTCTGGTAGTTTAGATCTTCCATTATCCCTACATGATGAGTATCGAACTACTAAGGGTGGTCAAAAAACATTAAAGAAAATATTAAATAATATTGAATTATTAAAGGATATTCCTAATAAAAAGAAAGTTTCAGCTACTATTTTTAAGGAGCATTATAATTATATTGATAAAATCATTGAGGATATTAAATTTTTACATAAAAATACTTGTCTAGATATGAATGATTTTAATTTTATGATTGGTTTTGATTATAATTCAAACGGCATTTTACATCATATTACTGAAGAAGAACAAGTAAAATTTTATAAAAGAATGCATCAAGAATTTGATGGAACTGATTTGGATAAAGGAGTTAATGGTCCATGGTTTGACGAATTTGGCCCCGAGTATTGTACAAATTGTGACAATTGCGGGGAAAAATTTTTCTTACTTGAAAAAAACGGAGATATATATTCTTGCGTAAGAGGTCAAAAAAATCCTGACTATTATTATGGAAATATTTATAAAAACTCTGTAGAGCAAATATTAAATACTGCTAGAGACAAGATATTTTTAAACCACAACAAAGAACCCTTAAATGAAGAATGCACTAAATGTGGATATTTATATTTATGCAAAACTGGGTGCCCATTTGTAAAAAATAATTATAAGTCCAATAAGAGCTATACATGTAAACTGCAGCAAGCTATGTATGCCGATAGAAATTTATCAACTGATGAGTATAATGATGAGTTTGTTTACGAATATGTTAAAAAAATGCGTTTAGAAGATAAGGAAAAATATTTGCCAGATAAAAAACAAAATGATTATCCATCCTTAGAAGAAATTATTAAAAATGATAAGAATTTAAAGTTTATTTATGATGATAATAGTTTTATTTTAAAAATTGATGGTAAAGAATATCATTTATCTTCTCAAATTATCAAAAAAACTAGAGATATTATTTATATTACTCCTAACAGTAAAATAGAAGTGTGGATGAAGAAAAATTTAATTTCTGAAGTTTGTGATTATCCAGAAAATAATTCTCTTTATATAATGCTATTAAGTGGTAATTTAGTAACTTATGGTGATGAAAATAGAACAAAGCAAAGACATATCGCTACCCATCAAATATATAAGGGTGTGCTTGATAATGGTGTAAGTAATAATGATTATTATATATATGATTTAAAAAATATGATTGATCAATATAAAAATGAATATTCCAAAGATAAACCAAATAATATCTTTTTTACTACTACTTCACTTAGAGATTATCACTATTTAAAGCAAAAAAATAATGCTTATTATCATATTCAAGCTATAAATTTACCATTTCAAAATATAGAATTTTATTATTTAGACAAGGAGTTTAAAAAATGAATAAAGAACCAGAAACCTATGAAGAATTAATACGATTTAAAAGATGTGTTGATTTAGCATCACACTATGAATTATCCGAAGAAGAATTAGATAAGATATATAATTTTTTAGCAACTTATCAAAATGCAGTTATTATTGGCAATGCTAATAGCCTAACACTTAAAGTAAATTATAAAACGGAAATAAAGCCTAAAATTATTAATGCTAGATGCGTTGATAGTAGTATTGACGGCGTAAAGCTCACAAATACTTTATTTACCTTAATTCCACACTATGTACCTATGAGTAGTAGTAGCTATAGTGGGGGTTCATCTTCAAACAATAACAATAATAATAACAATAACAACAACAATAATAATAGATAGGAGAATACCTATGATATCAGATAACTTTCATGAAAAAATGCTAAAAAAATATAATATAAATATTAAAACAAAGTATTTTTCATCAAATAAAATATATGAGCGAAGCACAAATGAATCAATAAATGATGACTTAACATCTGGTATAATATGTGAAAAAGATTATTATATAAATAATAAATTAGTTCATAAAGAAACCGAATTTGATTCAAGAATAGAATATACATTTATTTCAAAAGATATGGAGAGCGCAGATTATACATGTCTTAATTGTGGAATGAAATCTAAACTTAAGGACTTTACTAATAGATGTCCTTACTGTGGAACTTATTATAATATTGATTATACTGATAAAGATTTAGGAAGCAAATATCATTATGATCGAGTATTAAGAAATAATACCTACCGAATTATTACCGGAATTATTGATATCATTTTTAGCACTTTATTATGCTTAATTTTTATAAAAAATACTTCTCGAACATTTAATAATATTGATATTTTAAAAGTATTCATATATGGCCTAATTTTATCAATGATACTATATTATTTTTTCTATCTATTAGATGCTTATATAATTTTAGGACCGATAAAAAGATATAAAGATAGACAAAATCAAAAACAAATTGAATTTTGGAATCGAACTAAAATTGATAAAAAAAGTTTTTTTAATAATCTAAATTATGAAGTAGGGAAGTACTATTATTCACAAAAAGATATTATTGATTTTGATATTCTAGACTATCTAGAGTTTAATGATTATATAAAAAATGATACTCAGTATATCAAAGTATTAACGGAGATAAGAATTATTCGCTATGATGCTGGAAAAATAAAAGCCAAAATTACAAAAGAAGAATATATATTAAAAAAGAATTCAAATGAAAAATTGAAACTAAATAATGGGGTCAACATGATTAAATGTCATAATTGTGGAGCATCTATCGATGCAAATGATGGCATGTGCTCATACTGTCATACAGAAATAAAATACTTACAAGATTGGATTTTAGATAAGAAGGGATAATAAAAATGAGAAAACAAATTAATAATACTGAAGCAATATTTCCAATGCCTGTACTAATGATAGCTACTTATAATGAAGATAATACTATTGATGTAATGAATGCAGCATGGGCAACTATGTTTGAAAGAGATGAGATAATACTTAATTTAACAGAAAGTCATAAAACAGTAAAAAATATAATGGCTAGAAAGGCATTTACTGTCTCACTTGCTAATGCTAAAAATGTTAAAATTGCTGATTATTTTGGAGTGACATCTGCAAACAATACAGATAATAAATTTGAAATGAGTGGCCTAAGTGCTTCTAAAAGTAATTTAGTTGATGCTCCAATTATAAATGAATTTCCTATATGCATGGAATGTAAATTATTAGATGGTGTAAGTAATTGGGGTATTGTCGGCAAAATAGTTAATGTAACTGCTGATGAGAAAGTATTAAGTGAGGGAAATGTAGACATATCACTTCTTGATGCAATTGCATTTGATCCATACACTCATGGATACTATAAAGTTACTGAAAAAGTAGGTAATGCATTTAGTGATGGCTTAGAATTAAAAAAATAATATAAATGGAGTTTAAAATGTTTAAAGGAAACTATAATTTTTTTGAATATAAATACAATATTACTGGCTATAATGGACAAGATTATGGTGGCATCGCTCAGCATTTATATTTAATCAGTTCTGTAATATTAATAACTATTTTATTAATAATCTTAAGAAAATCATCAGAAGAAAAAGTATTAAAAATAATAAAATTTTTAAGTGTATTTTTAATTATTTTTTATATTAGTAAAACAGTGTGGGAATCATATTATGATATAAAATATTCTGGTGACTTTAATACTGGTTTGCTTCCTTTTGATACTTGTTCAATTATTATGCTGGCTAGCTTAATATTTGCTTTTTCAAAAGGAAAAATAAAAGATTATGCTGGCGCATGGCTATCTACTGGAGGAATAGTAGGTGGAATAGGAGCAATGGTTTATTTAAATGCATTTAAATATTATCCTTTTTTCTCATTTGGAGCTTTTTATTCAATGATTTGGCATTTTTTAATGGTCTTTATTGGACTCCTATTAATAGTTACCAAAAACGTTGATATAAAATATAAAACAATAATAAAAGGCTATATTTTTCACTTAATAATATCTTTAATTGTTATACCAATTGATTTTATTTATGATTTTGATTTTATGCTATATAAAAATTTAGGAGGAGTTCCTATTTTTGAAAAAATAGCAGAAAACTTATGCAATTCCCATTTAAGTTTTTTAAATCCAATTATGATGTTAGGATTATATTTTATAGCTTTTAATATTGTCTTTTTAATTCCAATGGCTATATATAGAATAAGTGATAAATTAAATGTTAAATCATAATATTGTTTATTATACTATAATTAATAAAAAAGACATTAAATGTTCAAATAATAATACATTATCAGATACTAAAAAAGCACAACTTGTATTAAAAGAAATGCTAGATTATTTAAATATTAAAATGCCAATAATTAAAATTGATTCTAATGGTAAACCATATTTTGCTAAATCAAATATATATTTTAACTATTCACACACTAAAAATTATATTGCTTGTGCTATTTCTTTAGCAAATATTGGCATTGATATAGAAGAAAAAAATAGAGAAATAAACGATGATATAGCAAGAAAATATTTAGATAATGCTAAAACTAATCTAAAAAGAATAGAAACATGGGTAAAAAAAGAATCTTACAGTAAATTAATTGGCCTTGGCTTGCAAATAAAACTACAAAGTATTAATTTAAATGAAATTACTTTTAAAAATTTTTTTATAAATAAAAAAGAATATTTATGTTCAATTTATTGTGATAATAATGAAGCAAAACTTAAAATAATAAATATTAAATTAAAACTAAAAATGCTATAATATAACTAGAAATAAAGGAGAGTAAGTATGAATGAATTTATGAGTATTGCCAAAGAATTATCAGAAGATAATTTAAAAACTAATGTTGGAGGCCCATTTGGAGCTTGCATAGTAAAAAACGGAAAAATAATTGGAAAGGGTTCTAATCATGTTCTAGCAAATAATGATCCAACTGCGCATGCCGAAATAATGGCTATAAGAGATGCTGCTAAAAATATTAATTCTTATGATTTAAGTGGTTGTGAGTTATATACTTCATGTTATCCATGTCCAATGTGTTTATCAGCAATTATTTGGGCTAATATTAAAATGGTTTATTACGGAAATACTAAAGAAGATGCAGCAAATATTGGTTTTAGAGATGACTTAATTTATGAATATATTAAAGGAAATAACAATGCTAAAGATATTCTAAAATTAGAAATGATGGACCATGATGCTACAATTGAAACCTTTAATAAATTTTCATCAAAAGAAGATAAAACTATATACTAAGATATAATTATTTTAGTATTTTTTTAACTTTATAATAATTTAAAATTGTAACAACTAAAATATTTATAACTTCAGCAATTATTAATGAATAAATACCTATTTTTAAATAAGATATTAAAGCCATTACTGTAAGTTTAATAATTATCCCAATTGTAGTAGTTCTCATAATAAATTTAGCCTCATTATAAGCTTGTAATATACTAGATAGTGGCGCTTCAAAATAGAACATAATAAAGAAAATACTTAAAAATCTTATATATGATATACCATCAGTTGTATTAAATATTATTTTTAATATAAAAGGGCAAGTTATGTATATTGCTATATTTGCAATAATTCCTAAAAGTAATGAGAAAATCATTACTTTTTTAAATAATCTTTTTACTTTTACTTTATTATTAATATTCTTAGATATTTCTGGCAAAAGAGATGTTGATAATCCACCTAATAAAAAAGTAGGTACTACTAAAATACCAATTACATATGTATTATATATTGCATAATTAGTTATTATATATTCATTTGAATATCCATTTTGCATCATTACAAAGGTAAGCACAATAGGTTCTAAAAAGTAACCAATATTACCAATCAATCTAGAACCAGTTGATGGAATACTAATCGCTAAAACATCTTTAATTGTTCCAAAATCAGGCTTTAAATCATCTTTTTCAATCTTAAAACCCTTTGGTAAATATAAAAGAAAAACAATAATTGAAATAGTTTCAGATAAAATACTTATTAAAATATAGCCACAAATACCAATTAAAGTACCATATTTAATTAAATGAGGAAGTACCACAATTACAATAAATAATTTAAATAGCTGCTCAATTACATTAGATATAGAGTGTGGCATCATTTGTTGTTTACCAAAAAAATATCCTCTAATAATACTAGATAATGAAATAAATGGCATAACAAAAGAACATGCTATTAAAGGATAATAAGCATCTTTTTCATGTAATAAATCATTAGATAAAGTGCCAGCAAATAAAACCATACTAAGTATTAGAAATAAATTAAGCACTATCGATATAGGAATAACTGATGCCATAACATTTTTACCACGCTTTTTTCCTTTAGCAATTATATTACTAATAGCAAGTGGAAAACCTAACTGAGTAATAGTGATAAGTAAACTATAAGTAGGCATTATAAGTGAATATATATTTATTCCATCACCAATAACTCTTGTAAAATATATTCTAATTATAAAACTTAATATTTTAGTAAGCATTCCCCCAATAATTAAAATAATTGTACTTTTAATAAATTTATTTTTCATATAATAAAATATATGATGAAGAGTTTTTTTTACGACCTTCATTTTAAAACTATACTCGAAATAAAAAACTAAAAAATAAGTTACCACAAAATAAAAAATGTGATAATTTTTGTATAAGAAAACCACCAGATAGTCTGGGGATTCAGTAAAGCTTTAGCGGTGAGTTGAAAATTAAAATAAATGATATAAAAAGTTTAGCACATACGCAATGGAATTGCAAATATCACATTGTATTTGCTCCAAAGTATAGAAGAAAGGTCTTTTACGAAAGTAAAAGGTTAAAAATAGGACAAATATTAAGACAATTATATGAGTGGAAAGTTATAGTAATAATAGAAGCCGAAGTATGACCAGACCATATACATATGCTGGTAGAGATACCGCCAAAATATAGTGTATCGAGTGTAATGGGATTCTTGAAAGGTAAAAGTAGTTTGATGATATATAGCAAATGGGCCAATATGCGATATAGTTAAATAAATCTTAAATAGCAAAAACCTAACATTAACAAAATATGTATTATTCTAGATTTATAATATAAACTATAATCAATAGAAGTATCTTTAAAGATACTTTTTATTTGGGTTAAAATACTAAAACCACCAAATCCCATTAAAATACCAGCAAAAATAAGTTTATATTTGTATTTAAAATTAAACATATTTATTAAATTAATTCCATTAGTAATTTCTAATATTCCAGAAGCAAGCGGATGATTTATTGGAAGTAAACTATTTAAAGCTGTAAAGGTAATAATTGAGCCTAAAATAAGTAATAAAACATTTATCGCGTTACTTATACTATTTACTAAAGAAAAGTCCTTTGAATTTATATTTTTATTTAAGATATTACATTTATAATTTCTATTAATTATCCCAATAATAATATTTGCTAGTATATTTGAAACAATTAAATAAATACTATCTTTATAATCTAAAAATGAGGTAATAGTTAATATTAAAATTGGATTATAAAGTAGTGACATTGATAATATTTTAACTACTTCTTCTTTATCAATTACCTTATTTTGATATAAATCGTTAATATATTTAGCATTAGTAGGGCATCCACTAAAAGCGCTCATAATAAAAACATAAGCAGAATATTTACTTGTTTTAAAAACTAACGAAAATACAGGCCCAACTAAATTACTTATAACATTAATTAAATTAGTAGATAATATAAAGTCACTAATAATCACTATAGGGAATATACTAGGAAGTATTGAAGTTTGCCATAAATTAGTACCATTAATAATTGAACTAATTACTTCTGGTCTTTTTAAAAAGATTAAAACTAAAATTATAATAATTACGATATTTTTTATAATATTCTTCATTTTTTCACCTTTAGCATGCTATAATTTAAATATGAAAAGATTTATTAATAAAATTTATGATGAGTTTAAAAGATTTATTAAAGAAAACTATAAGGGGATTATATTTCTAATTTTATTTACATGTTTTTGCTTTTATGATACTGGGTATAGTATTTATCGACCAGGTGGTACAATTGATGCATCTGCAAGAGTAAATGGAGAAAACATTTATGAAAGTAAAGGCACATTTAATATGGCTTATGTAAGTATGATGAAAGGAAGACTTCCATTTTATTTACTAGCTAAAGTTATGCCTAATTGGGAACTAATTAAAAATGAATCATTTACAATTAATAATGCTGAAAACATTGATGATGTAATGGCGAGAGATACATTAGAATATAAAGAAGCTTTAAGTAATGCCATGTTTGTAGCATTTAATGCCGCAAATGTTCCTTATGAAATAAATTCGTCATTATATTATGTTCTATATAAAACTGAAAAAAATGATAGTAATTTAAAAATCGGTAACGAAGTAATAAGTTACGATGATAATAGATTTAAAGATACTAAAAGTTTTATAGAGTATATTAATAGTAAAAAAGTAGGGGATAAAATCAAAATTAAATACTTAGATGGTACAAAAGAAAAAGAAACTTCTACCACTATTTATCAAGAAAAAGATAAATTATATGTAGGCTTATCAATTCTTAATTTGATAGATATAAAATCAGATTATAATATAAAAGTTGAAACTAAAGGAAGTGAGTCTGGTCCAAGTGGTGGATTCATAACTGCTCTTGCTATTTACAATGCTTTGACAGAAAAAGATATTACTAATGGGAAGAAAATAGTTGGTACTGGTACCATATCTTTAGATGGTAAAGTGGGTGAAATTGGCGCAATTGAATATAAACTAGCAGCTGCTGTAAATAAAAAAGCTGACATATTCTTATGTCCTAAGGAAAATTATGATGCTGCAATAAAATATGCAAAAAAGCAAAAGTATGATATAATAATTAAAGATATTGAAAATTTTGCAGAAGCAATAGATTATTTAAGTTCATTGGAAGGTGAGTAAAAATGAAAAACAAAGAATTATATGAATTTGATGCGGTAAATGAAAAATTAAAAGGGATTAGTAAATGGATAGTTAATTCCAAAAATGTAAAATTAGTAGCATTATTCCCAATAGGTGATGGCAAAATTAGACTATTAACAGATCACATAATGGTTAAGAAAACTAATTTAGGTTATGGATTTAATCGTAGTAGAAAATTCTTACAAGATGAAATGCCAGGTTGCGACTATTATTATGAAATTGCAGTTAAACCAGAAACCATTGATTTGCGTAAATCACTAGTTAATAATCGTATTAGTGTTAATATAAATGAAGAAGGCATTGGAACTATTGTTGGAAAAATTGATAAAGATGCATTTGAATATAATAAAGATGATATAGCAGCAAGTCCTATTAAGGATGAAATTTCCAAAATAGTTACATTTTATGAATATAATCCTATTTATGAGAGTCCAACTTTTGGTACTACTTATGAACTTATCAATACCAAAGATAGTATTAATGGCTCCCCAATATGGAAAAAAGTACCTAAAATCTTACAAAATCAATCAGGCATAGATTATGCCGAAAGAGCTTTAAGAAAAGGTGTAAGAACAGTTATTTTAATAGATGATAATGAAATGCCTAGAGTAATTGAAATGCTTGAAAAAGAAGGTAAAATGGATAATTTAAAAGAATTTATAACTATTCCTGGTATGGAAGAAGATTATATAGTTGAAAGTAATTCTCTAGCTCTTCGTAATGAAATTTCTAAAATAAAATAAAAGGATTTAAGTTCTTTTATTTTTTTATGCTCATATATTTTTATGAAAGGAAATGATTTATGAGCGAAGTTTTTGAAATTAATAAAGAATTTTTATTTAAAACTAATATTCATGAAATATCTAGCATTTCAGTTGAGTACAATTTTGATGTTATTGGAAGTAATGTTGAAGGATTCTTTGATGTTACTGGAGATTACCGTCTACATGAAATAAGTATTAATAAAGAAGATTTTAGTTTTAAAATCCCATTTAGCCATGAAATTAATGAAAACATTAATCTTGATACAATTGAAATTGAAATAACAGATTTTAATTATGAATTTAAAAATGGTGATGAATTAAAAGTTCATATTGAATATAAAGTATCAGGTGAGCAAAATATCATAGAATTTGAAGATGAAAAAACTTTAAATGAATTTTTAGATAATAATGAAGCTGAAATAATTGATTTAAAAGATGAAGTTAAAGAAGAAACTAAAGAAGAAAAAGAACTACCTAAAATAGAAGAATCAAAAATAAGTAATTTAAATGATAGAGATATTGACTTAGATATTATTGAAAATAAAACCAATGAAATTGAAATACCTAAAGTAAGTGATGAAAATATCGATAAGAATTTAATAATAAATAGTATTAATAAAGATGATGAATTTGTAAAAT
>CAJOQL010000026.1 GCA_905236935.1 uncultured Bacilli bacterium | reverse complement strand
ATTAAAACCACCTTTAGCTCCAAGTGATGGATTATAATATCCTAAATTTGTTACTTGGAAATCTACTATAGTTGGTGCAATGTTATCGTACCAAGTAGGATTAATATTGAATGATGATGTTATTGTCCATGTATTATCTGTAAATGACGTTACTGAATAACCATCTCTATCATAAACATAAACCCTTAGTTTTTGACCATAAGTTAAACTACTATTGTAATAATCAGTTACATGATCTCCAACAAGAGTACCATCTAGCCATACAGAGAATGTAAATCCAGATAAACCACTATCATAAGCGACATTTTGAATTATCGAATTTATATCAACAGTATAGTAAACATTAGGAGTCCAATTAGCAATATAACTTCTATTACCTGTTCCATTACTTATAGTTACATTTTGGGTTGCACTAGAAAGTCCAGTACCTGTCCATCCTGTAAATGTATAACCTGTTCTTGTTGGTGTTGGTAGTGTTATATTGCTATTTATATTATAACTTGTAGGCTGTCCACTTATAGATCCACCATTTAAGTTATAAGAAATACTATAATTAATTATATTCCAAGTTGCTGTATAGTTTCTATTTCCGGTTGCACCATTTAATATTACATTTTGAGTTGCACTTGAAAGACCTGTACCTGTCCATCCTGCAAAAGTATAACCATTCTTTGCTGGTTTTGGTATAGTGATATTACTTTCTATATTGTAGCTTGTAGGCTGTCCTGAAATAGAACCACCATTTAAATTATAAGAAATACTATAATTAATTGCTTCCCAATTTGCAGTAAATGATTTATCACCAGTTTCATTACTAATTATTAAATCTTTTGTCGGTGCTGACAATCCAGTTCCAGTCCAACCAATAAAGTTATAACCAGTTTTAGTAGGATTGGGAATATTAACAGTTGTTCCAATTGTATAATTTGTTGGTTGACCTGTAATATTTCCACCATTTAGATTATATGTAATGTTATATGTAGATTTTTCCCAATTTGCAATAAAGGTTTTATTGCCTATATTTCCATTTAGCTTTATATTTTTAGTTGGTGTTGTAATATCATCACTTGTCCATCCTAAAAATGTATAACCATCTTTTGTAGGATTTGGGATAGTTATATCATCCTCAATAGTATAAGAATTAGGTTCTCCAGTTATACTTCCACCATTTAGGTTATATGTAATTGAATAGTTTATAGCATCCCATTTGGCAAATATCTCTTTTTGATTAATTTCATTAACATCATTAATCGTTGTAGAATATTTTATATTACCATGAACGGTATCACTAAATCCTAAAAATGAATAACCTAATCGTGATGGAGTTGGTAATGTTGTATGAGAATTAGATATTATTAAATCAGAATCAGCAAATTGACCACCATTTCCATTTAAATCAATTCTGTAACTTTTAGTAAAAATATCATTTTTTATTTCATCTTTGGTATTAAAATAAGCAAGTGTAATATTAATTGTAATAAATAGTAAAGGGAGCATTAATATTAATTTACTTATTTTTTTCATTTGTTTTACCATCTTTCTTTTTATGATCTTTATATAAATCATTACATAAATCAAGAATTATAACTCCTACTGATACAAATAATAAATATTTATGAGTATAGATATAACTTGCATAATAGCCTAAATAAGGTATTGACCAATTTGTTCCTTTTCCAAGAATTTGTTCTTTCTTTATTTCTAAATAATCATTTGAACTATTAGCATCTCCCTTTGTTATAAAACCTGTTTCAGTTTTATCAACAATTCGATGGGATATAATATGTTTCTTAGTTGAATATACTAAAATATCTCCATTTTTAAATTCAGAAATATCTTGTTCATGATAATATAAAATACCCCCAACTTTTAATATTGGTTCCATACTACCAGATATTACTACTAATGGTTTATGTCCCCAAAAACTTGGAATAAATATTAGTAAGTAAATAAGTATTAATAAATACCAAATTCTAAATATAAAATTTTTAATTTTCAATAACATATAATTTCCTCTTTTCTAATAAACGAAATAAGCCTAGAGTATTTTTACCCTAGGCTAATCGTTAGTTTTTACTACCAAACATTACTTGCTTGATCATATTGAACAGTATCAATTGTAATAGTTAAAGTATATTTAGCGTTATCATATCCTTCACCAGTAGATTCATAAGTAACTGTTTTACCATCAGCAGATACAGTTCTTTGTAAACTTGCTTTAATGTTTTCATTAAATGTTACACCACTAATAAATGATGTTGAAGTCGTATTTGGTGTTAGTTTTGTTAAGTTAGCTTTAGATCCATAATAATAGTATCCATCAGCATCTTTAGTCCATCCAGAATTAAAGTTAATAATTGATGCTACATTATTTTCACTATCTTTTAGTGGAATAACATCACCATTTGCATTAGTCCACTTTTCTGTAAAGCTAGCTCTAACTGCCATATTAATGCTTCCATTATTTGTAACCTTTACTGTTTTATCAGTTGTAGTCCCTGGTGTCCAATCAGTTGGTGATACAAATTCTTCAACAATTTGTGCACCATATCTTGCAACTTTAAAATCATTTACAAATGTATCGCTAGTTGTAAAATATGCTAAAGTCCCTCCTAGAATAGTTAATAAACTAATTCCTGATACAATTAACGCTTTCTTTTTATTCTTATTTTCTGTTTCTTTTCTTTTCATTTAAATTCCTTCTTTCTTTCTATAAATATTTTTCTTTTATTAAATCAATTAAATTATGAAGTTCTATTAACTCTTTATTTAATTGATATGTATATATATTACCTGTTGTATTTGCAATTCGAGTTATTTGATTTATGTTTACACCTATCTTATTTATTTTATTGATTGCTTCATAAAATTTTTTAGGTGGAGTTTCTATTATTTGAGTTTCATACAATAGTTTTCTGATTACATTAGACTCAGATAGTTTTAAAGATGAAGATAATTTTTTTAATTGTCTATCATCTTCATAACTAAACCAAAAATTTTTCTTTATTGTTCTCTTTCTCATTTTTAAAAACATATAAATCAAATTTATAATTGCTAATACTTATTGATAATTTTTTCATTTTCCTCCATTCTTTTTTAAGGGGATTGGGGACTTCCCCATATAACTGAAAAGTACCCCTGTGGGAGGAACTTTTCATTGCTTGCTAACAAAAGGTACTATTTACCTATTTTGCTAGTCAATGAGAATAAAATCTTCATCAAAACCATCATCATCATTCTCTTTTACTAGTTCTAAAGATATGTTTATTGAATTGATTTCTGGTTCTTCATATAGCATTTCATCTTCGTTATCTAGAAAATAATTCGTAGCATCAATTAATGCATCTTCACTTGTATAACAATCAAGTAGATACTTTTTTGTTGTTTTAGACACAATGGTTATTAAATATTTTTTCATCTAAAATTACCTTTCTACTTCATCATTTTCTTGTTCAATTGTTTCTTTTTTCTTTGATAAAAACAAAATTTTATCGGCAATAACACTATTAGAATACTCTTTTGTTCCATCTTCTTTTTCATAATTATTATTGCGTAATTGACCTCTTACTGCTATTAAATCTCCTTTATGACAGTATTCTCCCGCACGCTGGGCCATAGCATTCCAAAGTACAACATCAATAAAATCAGCTTCAAATACACCTTCTGCATTTTTATAACTTCGTTGAACTGCAAGTTTTATATTGCCTACTTTTTTTTCATTTTCTAATTCTTTAATATCAGGTTCATCAACTATCCTTCCAATAAATTGTACAAAATTATACATTTGTTCCTCCATTTCTATAATCATTTTTCTTAATCTCATTATCTAAAGTTCCACATAAAAAAGAAACTAAACATTTGCCTATTAGTGCATCTCTAATTCCCACAGCAATTGTTAGTTCCATTCTATTAAAACTAGGTAATAAAATTAATTGTTCGACTTTCATATTGATAATTTTTTTATCAGTATCATAGCCATTTTTTATTAATTTTTCAAAGACTTTAAATCTTTGATTGGATAAATTCATATATCACCTCCCTTCAATATATAAAAAGACTATTGCTAGTCCCTTTACCATAATTAATCATTTAATTCACAAATAATAACTATTTGCTTATTAGTATTATGTTTGCAAGTAATCAAAGTTAGAGTTTTTTTCTCATTGTTTTTTAGAATACTTGCCTTTCCTGTTTTTTCTATTTCATATATATTTTTTACTTTATAAATATAATCATTACCTTGATATTTAATAATAACATCATCATTTATTTTTAACTTATTAAGATTTTTAAAATAAGATATTTTAGAATTTCCAGAATGTGATGCCAATATTAAATTACCTTTATCTATATTTGGCATTGATGATCCTTTAATAATTTCAATATTATATTTTACATTGTTATATTTACTATTAATATCAACTAATCCCTTTTCTAAATTAATTTTAGGTATTTTTAATACTGCTATATATTGGTACTTCTCTTTTATTTTTTCAGTTGTTTGTAATTCTACTAATTCATTAGATTTGTTTTTTATTTGATTTATTTCTTTAATATAATAATTATTTAATCCTTCTAATTCTTGTTTATGATTGTAATCTTTATAAAGAAAATCAATAACATATAAAATAAAAGAAGCCACTATTAAGAAGCTTCCAATATATACATATTTATATTTTTTTAGCATATTTCTTTTTTTCATTTCTACCAGTTTTTAATCCTAAATATAAGAAAACAAATCCAGTTATTGTTAAAGATCCTACTATTATTTCCATAATATGAGAATCATTTGCATCAGTAAATGGTACTTCAATTAGTTGCTCATCTTTCATATTTGCCTTAATAATTTCACCATCATTTTTAACCTCAAAATACATTTTTTCAGGATTTAAATTATATCCTTCTGGAGCTTCCTTTTCTAAAATATAATATTTACCATATTCTAGATCATCAATTATTATTTTTCCTTCATTATTAGTCCAATCCGAAAAAATTAATTTATCATTGTTAGCGTTGTATATTTCAATTAAAGTATTTGGAAGTGGTTCATCGGTTGAAAAATCTGTTTTAGTAAACTCT
>CAJOQL010000025.1 GCA_905236935.1 uncultured Bacilli bacterium | reverse complement strand
TGCTAAAGAATAAATATACTCCTTAGCACTATTTTCATCTTTAGCATAAATATAATCTTCACTTATATAAGGCATGCCATCATATTTCCTAAATACTAGTTCATTTCCTAAAAAACAAAGTTTAGAATTATTAACTGCTCTACTATTTATTCTAGAGTACATTTTTATTATAGCATCTTCATTTGCTTTAAGTAAAGATTCAATATAATTTTTAGTTACAGATTTAGGTGCCGAAACATGAATTTTTAAATCATCCTTAACTCTAAAATAAATATTTTTTATTCTTTTATATTCAACAATATAAGTATAAATATTATCATTTAAAACTATCTTATTTTCCACTGTAGACTTCATACCACTGTTTTAATTTACTTATACCTTTAGACCCCATATTCTTAATAAATTCCCAGCTTATATTATAAGATTTCTTAAGCATTTCAAAATCATTCTTTGCCTCAATGCATACCTTTTCATTACCTTCTTTAGCACAGTATTCACTCGTTTTATCTAAATAAAGTTCTACTAATTTGGCTTTAACATTACTATAAGTGTCAAATATTTTTTCTTTATAATTTGGCACATATTTATCAATAAAATCATCTATTTTTAAAGTTATACTTATTGCTTTTAATTTAGCCTTTGTAGAAAGCTCATCAAAATATACACCTTTAATATCTTTACCATAAAAAATAAAATCAACAGCATTTATAAAATATTCTTTTGCTTTTTCTCCAATTGTTTTATCATCTTGATTTTTTGCTAAATAGTTAGCATTATTATTAAGTTCTAGTAAAACAATACTATCTTTTGATGAAGAAGTAGTTGTTTGAATTTTAGTAGTTGTGGTAGTAGTTATTACAGGCACTTCTACTTTTTTTGTCGTAGTTGTAGTTGTAACACTTTTATTATTTTCATAAACTTCCTCTTCTTTTTTAGTAGTAGTAATCATAGCATTTGTTACATTCAATTCTTCACTTTCTTCTCCATAAGCAATATCATTATTTATAATATATTCATAGTCAGTTACCTGCACAACTGGTGGATATGATTCTAAAACATTCTTATTTGCTTTTACTTTAATAATGTCTCCTTCTTTAAGGCCACCTAAATCTATTTGTAAAACTGGATAATCTTGATAGATTTTTTCATTATGTAAAGGCTCAATTAAAGAAGATTTTGCAAATGATTCGGTTACTTTAGCATAAAATTCAAATGCTTTATTTTTATTATTATTTTTTATAAATACAAAAGTAAATGTTCCAAGTAATAGTATTATTACTGATAATAATATTACTTCTTTTTTATTCATCTTTATCCCCCCTATTAGTAAATTTAAAAATAATTGGTGTTCCCGTAAAGTCAAAGTTTTCTCTTATTTGATTTTCTAAATATCTTTCATAACTAAAATGAATAAGCTTTTTATTATTAACTGAAAATTCAAACTTAGGTGGTTTAGTTCCATCTTGGTGAACAAAATAAATTTTAAGTCTTCTTCCTTTATATGAAGGAGGTTCATGCATTGCTACTGCTTCTCTTATTACATCATTAATAGCACTTGTTTTAACTTCCTTTATCGCACTTTCATATGCCTTAATAATTTCTGGCATTAATGTATGAATACGTGCCTTAGTCTTAGATGATAAGAAAACTATATTTACGTATGGCATAAACTGAAAATTGTTACGAATATCACGAATCCATTTTTTCATTTCTTCATCTTTATTTTGAACTAAATCCCATTTATTAACTACAATTACTAATGCTTTTCCAGCATCTATAGCGTATGACGCAATATGTTTATCATGTTCAATAATACCCTCTTCTGCGTTTATTACTAAAACGCACACATCGCTTCTTTCAATAGCTTTAAGTGAGCGCATAACACTATATTTTTCAATATTTTCATAAACTTTACCTTTTTTACGCATACCAGCTGTATCAATTACAATAAAGTCACGGTATTGATAAGTAAATCTTGTATCAATCGCATCTCTTGTTGTTCCTGCAACATCTGAGACAATTGCTCTTTCTTCATTTAAAATTGCATTAATAAGAGAGCTTTTTCCTACATTAGGTCTACCTATTATTGAAAACTTTAATAATGCACTATCTTCTTCAGTAGTATAAGGATTAAAATCTTTAGTTATTTCTAAAAGTAATTCATTAATACCTCTTTTATGTTCAGCACTAATTGGAATGTATTTTTCAAATCCAAGTTCATAATAATTAAAGACATTATCTTTATGCTTATCATCATCTAATTTATTAACTGCTACAATAACTCTTTTATTAACTCTTTGAAGGATACTTGCTATAAGTAAATCATTACTAGTTAAATCACTTTTACCATCAATTACAAATACAATAACATCTGACTCATCTATAGCAAGTTCTGCTTGCATTTTAATATTTTCATTAAATGCTTCCTTAGCTAAATCAATTCCACCAGTATCAATTAAATTAAATGATTTATCTTGAAAATTAACTATTCCATATATTCTATCTCTAGTAACACCAGGTGTATCTTCAATAATAGCTTTCTTTTCATTAATTAAACGATTAAATAAAGTAGATTTACCTGTATTAGGTCTACCAATTAAACATACAGTTTTTCTCATAAGAATTCATCCCCTTAAACAAGGTAATTTTAGCATAAACAAAGGAAAAATACAAGAAATGAAGAAAATCATGTTTTTGTAATCTAATTCTTATGTCATCTAGTGCATCCATTACATATCTAGTATAATGGAACTTGTCTACTAGATACTTAGTATGAGCGAACATAACCTTTTGTACTAGTAAATACAGAATGTCTATTTTCAGTATGTGTAAAGTACTGAATTAGATATTCTTTTTTTCTATTCGGTAATATATCTAATACTCTTTTATG
>CAJOQL010000024.1 GCA_905236935.1 uncultured Bacilli bacterium | reverse complement strand
TCTAAACTCAAATTTTATTCTGTAAATTCCCAAAAATAAATTTGAGTTTAAATTCAAATAGTGGTAAATGGATAACTTGCACTCTTGGAGATATTGTAACTTTCAAAAGAGGATATGATTTACCTAAAGATAAGATGAATAAAGGAGATTATCCTGTTGTTGGTTCTAATGGTATTATAGGTTATCATGATGAATTTACTACAGAATCTCCAGGGATTACTATTGGTCGTAGTGGAAATGTAGGAAATCCATTTATTGTTAAAAAAGCTTCATGGTCCCATAATACAACTTTATTTGTTGAAAAATTTAAGAACGTCGATCCCTATTTCGTTTATTATTATTTAAAAACAATAGATTTAAAACAATTTGCCGGAGGTAGTGCTGTACCTACTTTAAATAGAAATCATATACATCCAATAGATATTAGGATTCCTGAAGACATAATTGAACAAAAAAAGATTAGTACAGTATTATTAACTATTGATGAAAAGATTTCAGTTTTACATAAGATAAACAACAATTTAGAAAGAATAGCTAAATCTATTTACAGATATCATTTCATAGAATTTGTACCTTACTCTCAAGATAATTTTAAATCAACTGCTATTGGAAAAATCCCTGAAACTTGGTCAGTACAATCAATTGGAAATTTTGTTGATGATATGAAGAATGGGGGAACGCCTAAACGTGGGGAATCTGATTATTGGGAAAATGGCACAGTTCCATGGTTAAAAACTGGTGAAATTAATAATAATATAATAATAAAAAGTGAAGAGCATATCACAGAGTTAGGTTTAAAAAATAGTTCAGCAAAATTATTGCCAATTAATAGTATTATCATGGCATTATATGGAAAAGGAACTGCTGCACGTATTGGTTTACTTAAATTTGAAGCAACAACCAATCAGGCTTGCTGTGCAATGATTTGCAATGACTTTAATAAAACTTTGTTCTTATATCTATTTTTATTATTTAATCAAAAAGAAATTGAAAATCTAGCTAGCGGATCAGTACAACAAAATTTAAGTAAAGATTTAATTGCTAATCTAGAGTTAGCAGTGCCTCCAATTGAAATAATTGAAAATTTACCATTTAAAGAAATTTTTGATACACTTGCTAACAATTATTTTGAAATAGAATACTTAACTAACTTACGAGATACATTACTTCCTAAATTGATGTCTGGAGAAATAAATGTCTCAAAGATAAATTATGATTTAAAAAATATGATTACTAATTTTAACATTATCTCCTCAAAATTATTTAATAGAGGTATTAATTATGAAAACTAAAATTATTTCAAAAATTCAAAACTCAATGAAACCATATCTTAATCAAGGACAATATATAAAATTAACTAACATATTACTAAATTCCTTGCAAGATATAGATATTATTGACAATAATAATGATTTAAATGAAGTGGATAATTTTAAATTACTAAAGCTTTTTTTATCTGCTAAAGAAGTCGAAGGATGTTCAGGAAAAACTATTCTTTATTACAGATCAACAATTGAGAAAATGTTAATGAAAATCAAAAAGCAAGTTTACAACATTAACACCGATGATTTACGAAAATATCTTTATGATTATAAATACAATAATAAATCCTCAAAAACAACAATTGATAATATCCGACGAATATTTTCCAGCTTTTTTGCATGGTTAGAAGAAGAAGATTATATCATAAAAAATCCAGTTAGGAGAATACATCGTGTGAAAACTGGTAGAGTTGTGAAAGAAACATTAACTGATGAAAATTTAGAAGTATTAAGAGATAATTGTGAAGAGATTAGAGATTTAGCTATAGTAGAATTACTAATTTCAACAGGTATAAGAGTAGGAGAATTAGTTAGATTAAATATAAATGATGTAGATTTTTATGAAAGAGAATGTATAGTATTTGGAAAAGGAGAGAGTGAAAGAGTCGTGTATTTTGATGCAAGAACGAAAATACATTTAATAGAATATTTACAGTCAAGAGTTGATGAAAATCCGGCATTATTTGTTTCACTTAATGATCCTTACAATAGATTGGGAATAAGTGGAGTAGAAACAAGATTAAGAGAACTTGGAAAAAAATGTAATATTGAAAAAGTGCATCCCCATAAATTCAGAAGAACAATGGCAACAAATGCAATTGATAAAGGAATGCCGATAGAACAAGTTCAAAAATTACTTGGACATTTACAAATTGATACAACAATGCAATATGCAATGGTGAATCAAAGCAATGTAAAATTAGCCCATAGAAAATTTATAGGTTAAAATATTATTTAATCTATGGAATACCTCATAAAACAAAAATATAACGTTGTTATTAAATTAATAAACTAATTGATGATATTCATAAAGAATAGATAGATTAAATTAACAAAATTAGAATAATAATGCAACCAATTCTAATAATCATTTATATTTGAGACATCAATTTCACCAGACATTAACTTAGGCAGTAGTGTATCTCGTAGTTTTGTTAATTTATTAATTTCATATTGATTAAATTTTATTTTCTCAAAAAGAGGAGATATTTGTTTATGGAATTCATTCATATCATCTTGAGGAGGAATTGCAAGTTCTATTTTAGCAAATTCCCTTTTATTTAGATTTAATGTAGTACTACCTCCTGATCCAAGAATTTTAATATATTCTGATAACTCCCCCATATAAAGATATACAAAATAAGGACTAATGCCTTCTTTACAGATAATACTATTTATTTGTTGATTTGTTTGACTTTCTTCAGAAGTAATAGAAACTAATCCCGCAGTAGCAATACAACTAACACAAATACTATTTTTAGGCAATATTTTTTTAATTTGACTTTGGATGCCAATTTCAGATAACTTTCTTTCAGTATTAACTACAAAGACATTACCATGCATATCAGGAATTGTTATAAATGGCATTTTGTCTCCATAATTTTCTTCAACTTTTGTTGAAGGAGTTTTACCACAAACAACTTCTTTTGATATATCATTAATTTTTTTAACATCAAAAGTATTTGGAATTTCACCATAGTCGGTATTAATCATTTGAGACTCATAACCATGATAAAAAATAAATCTATCTCTAAAAATAGCCTTTGCTACTGTTATCAAATTGTTGTTTATTCTTTTGTTTAATTCGATTTTTTTATCTAAGTTATATAACAAATAACCAATTTTCTTTTGGTATTCATAGTTTGGAAAGATAATTGGTAATTTAGAAAGAATATTATTATTTAAACTAGCTCTTGTTGTCATTATTGCCATAGAATCAACATATTTTCTAAAAAGAGGTGATCTGAAATAATAACAAGCATACAATGGATTAATAACCTTATCTTTTTTTGGTCTTAATCTTTTTGTAAAACCATTGAATGTTGCATTTGGATAATCTCTTAAAGCAACACAACTCATGCCTAATTCATCTAATGTTTCACTTGTTCTTGTTAAAAATACATCTCCTTTCTTAACCGAATGTTTTGTTTGTTCTTCTTCAGTAGAATTTACTAATTCATCCAAATCATTAATAATATAATAATTATAAAAAATTGTTTTAAAAGATAAAAATGGGAATCCAAATCCAAATTCATCAGAAGATTTTGATAGTCCTGATGTAATTGTATATACTTCATTTAAATTTTTTTCAGTAAACTCTAAACTCAAATTTATCAAATCTCCCTCATCAATCATTTAAATCATAATTTATCTTTGTGACATCAATTTCACCAGACATTAATTTTGGAAGTAATGTGTCTCTCATATGGGTTAATTTCTCAATT
>CAJOQL010000023.1 GCA_905236935.1 uncultured Bacilli bacterium | reverse complement strand
AGTAACAAATTTAGGATATTATAATCCATCACTTGGAGCTAAAGGTGGTTTTAATGTTTATATCTATATTGATGCTTATGATAATGGTACAGGAATAAATAAATTCCAAACATGGCTTGTACCATATTTAAATGGTTCTGGATCTGGTCGAAAAGATGGACAAGAGCGAACTATAAAACAAGTGTTATATATTGAAGAACCATCAGGTCGTACATTTTGTGCTTATGCTATAGATAATGCTGGTAATGAAGCTGAAAGATGTGCAACGCTTCATATTAATGAATAGGTATATATGGCAACAGTATGTATATGGAAGGTAAAAAAAGATTTAAGACAAGTTATAAAGTATACAACTAATAAAGAGAAAACAGATATATCTAAAGTAAAAAATTTAGATTCATCTTTAGAATATTTTAAAAATGATTTTGAAAATGAAGAAAAAATATTTGTGTCTGGAATAAATTGTGAACCAAATCAAGCTTTTAAAGAGATGATTGATATTAAAAAGAAATATATGAAAACCGATGGAATACTCGGTTTTCATGCTTATCAATCATTTAAAGCAGGAGAAGTAACACCCGAAGAAGCACATCAAATTGGGGTAGAACTTGCTAAGGAAATGTGGGGAGATAAATATCAAGTAGTTGTTTCAACTCATTTTAATACAAAACATTATCATAATCATTTTGTTATTAATTCAGTATCATTTGTTGATGGTAAAAAATATTACAATAATCGAGCAACATATGCTGAACTTAGAAGATTAAATGATTGTATTTGCAAAGAGCATGGTAAAAGTTATTTAGAGGAGAAAAAAACAAAAGCAGGTATTAATTATGTTAATTATCAAAAGAAAAATTTGTCTAGTAATAGTTATTATAAAAGAGCAAAAGAAGATTTAGACTTTGCTATTTCACAAGCAAATGATTATCAAGAGTTTTTAAAAATAATGAAAAATATAGGATATGAAGTTTCTAATAGATCAGGTAAATTAAGTATTAAGCATGAAGAATTTAATAGAAATATACGAATTGAAAGATATTTTGGAGAAGATTATTCAATTATTAATATTCAAAATCAAATTAAAAATATGTACTTACCAATAAATTATAATTATACAAAAAATAGAAATCCAAGTTTAGATATAATGAAAGAAATATTTCATCCAAAGTATAATACATTTCGTGGTATGTATATTAGATATTGTAAACTATTAAATATTTATCCTAACTTAGTAAAAAAATATTATGTTTCACAAAATATAAGAGATGATGTGAGAATAATGGATTTATATTCAAAGCAAGCTATTTTACTTACTACTAATAGTATTAATACTGAAAAAGATTTTATTGCTTTTTCTGATTCTAAAGTTCAAGAATTAATTAATTTAAAAAATAAAAGAGAAGATATGTGGAAGTTAACAAAAAAGGTTAATGAAGAACAAAAAAATTATATTATAAAAGAGATTTATAATCTTACAAATAAAATTAATTCATTAAACGATGAAGTAAAACTATGTGAATCAATTCGTGCTAAAAAAGATATTATTAAAGAAAATTTAGAAAATATTAAAGGAAAGGAGTTGAATTATAATGAATACATCAAGTGATTCAGCTGAACAAATTGTTAAAATGTCTTTAGAAGGATTTCAAGTATTAGCTAAAGTTTCAGGAACAGGTGCTAAAGATGTTGCTGCTTTAATATATGCTGTTATGAAAGATAATCAAAAAACTAAAGGTAAAACAAGATTAACGAATATGTTAAAATCTGGAAAAGAATTAAAAGTTTTTTCAGTAAAAAGTGAAGATTTTAAAAAGTTTTCTGATGAAGGTAAAAGATATGGAATATTGTATTGTGTAATAAAAAATAAAAGAGAAAATACTAATGATGGAATAATAGATATTATTGTAAGAGCCGAAGATGCTCCTAAAATTAATAGAATTGTTGAAAAATTCAAATTATCTCAATACGATGAAACAGTTATAAGAAGTGAAATTCAAAAGACAAAAGAATCATTAAAAATAAAAAATGAAGAAAATCAAGAAAAAGATGATCCTATATTAAACCCCAATTTGGCAAAGACCGAAAAAAGCCCTCAGTCAGAGCCTTCCTTAGAAATGCAAAAGAATTTGGATCAGGGTACTAGAGTATTTAATAAAAGAACATCAGTAAAAGAAAAATTAGAAAAAGCAAAAGAAACAGCTGAAGAAATTAATAATTCTAGAAAGAAATCCAAAGTAACTGAACATATTATTCAAAATAATAAGAAAAAAAGAAAGAAAAGGTCAAGATAATGAAAGAAAAGTCTATTATATTGGAATTAGATAGATTTGAGAAGGGTATTTTAATTAATGCTTTAAATGATTTAAGGAATATGTTAATTAAGGATAATAAAGATACATTAGTAGTTGATGAATTGTTGTTAAAAATATTTGATGCACCAGAGAAAAAAAGATATTTCCATCCAAGTAAGTTGGTGGAAGGTAGATGAAAAATGATGATAAAGGTTATTATGTATTTTTATTTATTATTGGATTAATAATTGTAATATGGTTTTCATTATTAATTTCACCAATACTAGATAAAGGATTATTAAAAATAATTTTTGGATTATTTAAAAGTATTGAAAAACCATTTGATATTTCATGGAATAGCAATTCGATAAACGCAATTATTATTTTTGCAGGTTTATATATTTTAATAATTCTATATCTATTAGCTACAAAAAGAAATTATAGAAAAAATGAAGAACATGGCTCTGCAAAATGGGGAAATGTGAAAGCAATTAATAAAAAATATATGCAAAAACCATTCTCATCCAATAAAATTCTTACAAAAAATGTATGTATCGGCTTTAATGGTCGCATACATCATCGAAATGTTAATACGATTGTAGTAGGTGGTTCTGGAGCAGGTAAGACTAGATTTTATGCAAAGCCAAATGTTATGCAAGCTAATACATCATATGTAATATTAGATCCAAAAGGTGAGATAGTAAGAGCAGAAGGACACTTACTAGAACGATTGGGATATGAAGTAAAAGTTTTAGATTTTGTTAATATGGAAAAATCTCATTGTTATAATCCATTTGTTTATTTGCAAACTGATAATGATGTACAAAAATTAGTTACAAATATATTCAATTCTACAACTCCAAAAGGAAGTCAATCATCAGATCCATTTTGGGATTCCTCAGCTTCAATGCTTTTATTAGCATTGATTTTTTATTTGTGGTATGAAGCACCAGAAGAAGAACAAAATTTTTCAATGGTTATGGAAATGATTCTTGCTGGTGAAGTTAAAGAAGATGAAGAAGGTTTTGTTAGTCCATTAGATATATTATTTAATCAACTTGAAATAGAAAATCCAGATCATATCGCATTAAAGTATTATCGTGGTTATCGAACTGGTTCTGGTAAAACTCTAAAATCAATTCAAATAACACTAATTGCTAGAATGGAAAAATTTAATTTACATAGTATGGCATCATTAACTCAAACAGATGAATTAGATCTTCCTTCAATTGGAGAAAAAAAGACTGCTCTATTTGCAATTATTCCTGATAATGATAAATCATTTAATTTTTTAATAAGTATCTTATATACTCAATTATTCCAACACTTATTTTATATTGCTGATTATAAATACGATGGAAGATTACCAGTGCATGTGCATTTTTTAATGGATGAATTTGCAAATGTTAGTTTGCCAGATGATTTTCAAAACATTTTATCAGTAATGAGATCTAGAGAAATATCAGTTTCAATTATTTTACAAAACTTATCACAATTAAAAAAACTATTTGAAAAAGATTGGGAATCAATTGTTGGTAATTGCGATGAATTTCTTTATTTAGGTGGAAATGAACAATCAACTCATAAATATGTATCAGAAATATTAGGAAAAGCTACTATTGATTTTAATACTTATGGAAAAACAGGTGGAAAAAATGGGAATGCTTCTACAAATTATCAAATTACAGGTAGGGATTTATTATCGCCTGATGAAGTAAGACAGGTAGATGATGATCATGCTGTTTTGTTAATACGAGGGGAAAAACCAATTTATGATAGAAAATATCAAATAAAAAAACATCCTAATGTTAAATATACAACTGATGGTAAAGGAAAACCTTATATTCATGGAAATGTTTCAAATTCTATTGCAACTGTTAAATTAGACCTTGATTCAGCAAGATGGGATAATAATTCAACAAATGATGATTATTCTTCAGACTTTGAAATATTATCTTCAGAAGAATTTGAAAGAAAAAGAAAATAAAATATATTTTTGTTTGAAAGGAGAAGGATTTAATGAAAAATGGAAAGAAAGTTTTATTGAAAATAAACTATTTTATTTTAGCATTATATTTAAATTTCAACTTTTTAAATGTTTATGCTGAAGATGAACCACTAGCTGTAATAAATAATCTAAATGAATTAATATACAAAGGAATAGCTGGTATTGGACTTATTATAGCTGGAATAAGTGGAGCACAGTTTTTTATGTCAGTAAGAGGACAAGATTCTACAACTAAATATAGTTCCCTTATAGGATTTGTAGGTGGATTGATGATGGTGTTTTTAAAAGTTATTATTAGTGAAATAGTAGGAGGATAAATTGAGTGATAATTGGATTGTACAAAACTTAATTAATGCTTTAAATACATGGAATAGTAAACTAGCTGAAATTTGGAGTTTAATTACTCAAACACCTGAAACATTTAAAGATGGATCAATATGGAATATTATTAAAAGTATATATGGTGGAATGCAAGCGATTGGTTTTGCCTTATTAGTATTATTTTTTTTAATTGGTGTAATGCAAACCGCAGGTTCTATTACAGAAGCAAAAAAGCCAGAACACTTAGTTAAGCTACTTTTAAGATTTGCTATTGCTAAAATAATTATTACTTATGGAATGGATTTAATGCTTTCAATTTTTAAAATATCACAAGGAATTATTACAAAGATCATAAATATTGCTAATATTACATCATCTACAAATAGTACATTACCAGATGAAATGATTAGAACAATTGAAAGTATTAGTTTTTTTGATTCTATTCCTTTATGGGCAATAACTATAATAGGTAGTTTAATAATAACTGTTTTGTCTTTTATAATGATAATGACTGTATATGGAAGATTTTTTAAGTTATATTTATATACTGCAATAGCACCTATACCATTATCAACTTTTGCTGGTGAACCAACTCAAAATATATGCAAAAATTTTATTAAGAGTTATACATCAGTGTGCTTAGAAGGTGTAATTATTATTCTTTCATGTATTATCTTTTCTTCATATGCTTCTTCACCACCAGTTATAGATGTAGATGCAGCAGCTGTTACTCAAGTATGGAAGTATATTGGAGAAGTTATTTTTAATATGTTGGTATTAGTTGGTACTGTAAAACTTTCAGATAGAGTTGTTAAAGAATTAATGGGATTGTAAAACATCGAATATTGCGATGTAATTGAATTTTAAAAATATGTGGTATAATTGAACTAACAGATAAATAGTAATTTGAATTGGAGAAAATAATGAAAAAGAAAATATTAGGAATTTTGTTAATGGGAGTTTTAGTTTTTAGTATAACAGGATGTGGCATTAAATATCCAAATTTAGAAAAAAATGCTATTGGATTTCAAACCAGTAGCTATACTGATGAAAATGATGATAATGCGAGTTATTTAACAATAGAATATAATGGAAGAACTTATATGCCTTACGGGTCATTAAAAGGAACATTAAAAGAAAAAAATATTGATAAATGCATTGGATATATTATTCAAGATGAAAATAGTTCATCAGTAGTTGATAAAAACAATAAGGATACTAGAATATATACTTTAACTGATGATAAAGAAAATAATTTTTTGTTGGAATACTATATTGGAACAAATTTGATGAATCAGCCAAGTTTTTATAGAGCAATTGATACAAAAAATAAGGATATAAATATTCCAAAATATATTGATAATTTAGATTACAATTATTGGAAATAACAAATTACAATTTATAGATTAGTTCGGAATATTAAGACATTTCGATTATGATAAAACGACTTAGTAATTAAACTAGGTCGTTTTTAAATAGATTCTTAATATTTTCAATTACAAGATTAGTCATGACATCATAATTCATATCATCATGTTT
>CAJOQL010000022.1 GCA_905236935.1 uncultured Bacilli bacterium | reverse complement strand
ATTCACTTTCTAATTTTAATTTAGTAAAAGCATCAATTTCTTCAAATACAGGTACATGATATGAATTAGTAATATAATCTCTATCAGTTATTCCTTTAATAACGCCAAATCTTTCTCTTAAACCTTTGGCAAATTTATAAGTTGTGCTTTCAATTGGAGTACCATATACAGAATAATCAATATCTTCTTCAGCTTTCCATTTTTTGCAAGCATCATTAAGTTTTTGCAAAACAGCAAGACCAAATTCTTTACCTACACCATTATCAGTATGAGAGTGTCCAGTCATATATTTTACACATTCATACAAACCAGCGTATCCTAGTGAAATTGTTGAATAACCATGATGTAATAAATCATGAATAGATTCACCTTTTTCTAAACGAGCAAGTGCGCCATGTTGCCATAAAATTGGTGCTATATCACTTGTAACATTAGATAATCTTTTATGTCTAATTTGTAAAGCACGATGACAAAGTTCTAATCTTTCATCTAAAATCTTCCAGAAATCATCCATATCTTTTGATGATGATAAAGCTACATCTGGTAAATTTAAAGTTACAACACCTTGATTAAATCTTCCATAATATTTACCTTTTCCTGGTACATAATTTTTAGCTTTTGCAATATTTCCTAAGCTTATTGATCTATCTGGTGTTAAGAATGAACGGCATCCCATACATGGATAACATTCCCCTTCTCCATATTCATTTTTCTTAAGTTCAAGCATAACCTTTTCAGAAATATAATCTGGTACCATTCTTTTAGCAGTACATTTAGCTGCAAGTTCAGTTAAATACCAATATTTAGAATCTTCATGAATGTTTGCCTCTTCTAAAACATATAAAAGTTTTGGAAAAGCGGGAGTAATATAAACACCTTTTTCATTTTTCATGCCTAAAATTCTTTGTTTTAAAAACTCTTCAATAATCATAGCAAGTTCTTCTTTATATTCATCTGTTTCACCTAAATACATGCATACAGATAAGAAAGGTGCTTGTCCATTAGTAGTTGTCATTGAATTTATTTGGTATTGGAATGTTTGGACTCCATCAGTAATCTCTTTAGCTAAATCTTCTTTAGCAAGTTTTTCACATTGTTCTTTTGAAAATTTATGTTTTTTATATTTTTCGATATATTTATTATAACTATCTCTTACAAATGGCGCTAAATGAGTTAATGTAATTGTACATCCTCCATATTGGCTAGATGATACAGCAGTAATTAACTGAGTAGCAATTGTAACTGCAGTGATAAACTTATGTGGTTTTTCAATCATTACCCCATTTATATTAGTTCCATTTTGAAGCATATCTTCTAAGTTTATTAAATCACAGTTATGTAAAGCATTTTGAGCAAAATAATCTGCATCATGGAAGTGAATAATACCTTCATCATGAGCTCTTACTATATCTTCTGGAAGTAAAAATCTTCTTGTAATATCAGTTGATGTAATTCCAGCAAGATAATCTCTTTGTACTGTAACAATTTTAGCATTTTTATTTGAATTTTCTGTATTCCAATATTCAGATTCACCATCAATTAATTCTTTAATTGTTAAATCTGTTGTATTGCTTCTTCTTACTAATTCTCTTGTATAGCGATATGTAATATACTTTTTAGCAAGTTCAAATTTACCTAATGCCATAAGACGCATTTCAATAGTATCTTGAATATCTTCAACTAGCATTCTTTTCTTTTTTAAGTTTTCGATATATTTAATTATATTCTTTATTTGAGTATCAGTTACTCTGTCTTCTTCTTCTACCTCTAAGTTAGCTTTTTTGATTGCATTTTCAATTTTTTCTGGCATATAATCTACTATATGGCCATCTCTTTTAATAATTTTCATACCATTCTACTCCTTCATTACTATCCAAGTATAGCATAATTGTTTTTATATAAATTGTTGCATTTGCAACAAAATGATATTTTTGATAAAATTATTTTGGAGGTAAAAAACAATGAGCGTATTTAAAGGAATTAGTGAAAAAGAAAAGTACAAACTCTTTACACTATTAAAATCTCATATTTACACTTTTGATGTAAACGTAAATATTTTACCTATGATTAAAAACGATAATATTATTGGTATTATTACTGATGGTCAAGCTGAAATTATAAGAATTAATTATAATGGTGATAAAAGTTTTATAGAAGATTTAAAAAAAGATGATATTTTTGGAACATCTATTTCATCACTTTATAATAATGAAATAGAAATTATCACTAAAGAAAAAACAACAGTAATAATTATTGACTATAAAAGTTTATTTTATGAAGATAATATGAATAAAAAATATTTTAATGTATTTATGCAAAATCTATTTATAATTTTAAATGATAAAATTAAACTTAAAAATGATCGAATAAGTATTTTGACTAATAAGACTATTCGTAATAGATTACTTGAATATTTTGATTTAAATATTATCAAAGGAACTAAATATGTTTACCTTCCTTTTAATTTTTCTTCTTTAGCTAATTATTTAGGGGTTGATAGATCTGCTATGACTAGAGAACTTAAATCTATGAAAGAAGAAGGTTTTATTGAAATAAAAGCAAAAAGAATCACTATTTTATATTAATGATTCTTTTTATTCACTATAAATTTATAAATTAATTATTAAATCTAAATAATACTTTTATTTCACTTACAATTTATTTAGTAATCAATCAGTTGCTGATGCTCCTATTACAACAAAACGATTCATATTTTCATCATATATACTAATACATCTTGCGCCCCACCACTCTAATCCATCATTAAAATAATTAGACCAATCAGTTGACCACTCATATATTTCTAATTTATCATATCCTTTTGGAAAAAGAATACTATTTATGTATTCAAAGTCTTTAATACTATAAGAGCATCCATGTGGTGGATTCAAAAATAAATAGTAATACTCTTTACTATTGTTTTTATCTTCAGTTGATATTTCAAAAAAGCTTTTTGTATTTAATTTATTTGCTTTCATCTTTTTGATGTTAAGTGTAATGTTAATATTATATGTATTTTTTAATATTTTAGCCCATTTTAACATAGCAAATATAACTGCTTCTTTATGTGATTTTTCTCCCTTGTAACATAAGTCATTTTTTACGATACAATAATCTAAAACACATTCATCATATTTTTTAAATTCCTTATAAAACACATCTTCTGTTAATTTTCTAATATTATTGCTAAATGCATTAGAATTCAAGTTTATTTGTGTTTCATATTTTCTTGTACTTTTATTATTTGTTTTTACTAATACTTCAAGGTTTAACTCTTTTTCTAAATAACTAATATCAGTATCAGAAACGTTACTATTAATTGCACAAATTAATAATTCACATATTCCTTTTATATCATATTCATTTCCAGTAATAGTTTTTATTTTATTATTATTTTTAGCAATTTCTACTAATTCAAATGTATTAAATGAATTATGAATTGTAACTATTATTTTATTATCTAATTTTATATATAAACAAGGTTCATATGAATAGCTATCCAAGTAATACATATTATTATTATCATTAAAAATTAATTCATCATTAATATTTATTAAAGAATACTTATCTGATTGATATAATATTTCATTATTCATATTTATTATGACACCTCATACATTTCTTATTATTCTAATTTCTATAAATTAATCAATATATTAAATATAAGTTTTATTTTTTCATTAGTTTAATATTTTAATATAATCATACAAAAAATTTATTTAGTTTATATAATATTGTTCCTAAAGAAACTCCTATAAATGATATAAGTAAATACCATAATGAATGAATTAAAGCTGATTCATTATAATATATAAATACTGTTGGAATAAATAATACAGAAATTATAAATGGATATAAGTATTTTATATTTCCTATTTGTATTCTGCCAATAATTATTGATAAAATAAATGTAGCTAATAACATAATTGATATCATACCAAATGGATTATTTATTCCTCCTAATAATGGATATATATAAAACATTAATAATTGAATTAATAATATTATTATTTCTTTACTATATTTTTTCATTGCTATCTCCTATTTTTTAATATAGTTATTTATCAAAATAATTCTGATTATTTTTTTAGATTAAATTCATATATCTTATACAGAGTTTGCGATATCTTACCACAGTACAAATTATTAAAAATAAATTTAGTAAATCCATGTAGATCATTATCTTTTTTTCTGATTAAATGTGTTGCAACATATTCTAAATTATTATTTAATTGTAAAAATTCTTCATAATTATCAAATCCATATTTTATTTCAGCATTCATTTGATTAACTGGATTCTTAATTTTAGAATATTTAACTCCTTTTTTAGAATAAGCATCAAATAATAAATGAACATTACCTAATTTATTATTTATCTGTGTTAGTAATGTTTTTATTTCTTCTTTAGATAAATACATTGTTAATCCTTCTGATACTATCAATACATTATCATTTATTTTTATTTTTTCTAACCATTTATAGTCAACTACTGAACTACCTATCATATTATATTTTGAATCTTCTTTATAATATTTTTTTCTTATATCAATTACATTTTCATAGTCTATATCATACCAATTAGCAAAATTTTTATTTACTCTTAAGTTTCTTGAATCTAGACCACAGCCTAAATGAATTATAGTTGCATTAGAGTGCTTTTCAATATATTTATTACATAGTTCATCAATTATTAAGGATCTAAGACTCATATACATTGATAACCATTTAGATTGCTTTAATGAATTTAAATCATAGTCAATTTTAGATATTATTTCTTCTGCTTTTGCATCATGTAAAAAGAGATTTTCTTTACTCATTATAGCTTTTCCTAATAAAGGAATAAAAAGTGTTTTACTTTCATTCTTGAATTTCATAGTGTTACCTCAATATTTATATGATTATTGTACCACTTATAATACTGAGTGGTAAATGAATGAAGTTTAATGATTTAAATATTTAATGAAAAGTTACATTGAAAATGATGAAAGACTGTCTGAAAAAAACAAGGATAAAAATCAACTTGAATGGATAAAGTTAATAAATAATTATAAAAATATTGTTGAAGAAATTATATTAAATGAAATAATTCATAAATAATTTGTGTGAGTATAAGGCTAATTTTATGTCCTAGCAAGCACTGGATGATTACTCCCGTCATCATCCAAATCAATTTTGGGATATCCCAAACCCAAATTAGAAAGGAATCTGTTAAGTATGAGAAAAAAGTATTAAATTAAATGTTTTTCTTAATAAAGAAGAACAAAAATTATTAAAGAAAAGAGCTTTTTTAGTAGGATTAACACAATCTGAATTCATTAGAAATTCAATTAATAATTATAAATACGAAAAATCTAAATCAGAAATAGATATTGATGATATTATTAAGTCAGTAATAAATGATTTAAAGAAAATTAACGATTATATGCATAGATGGGATTTTAAAAAATTTATAGAGCTTTTAGACAAAGATATTAATGATTTAACCAAAATTGTTAATCATTAATTAATAAAGATATAAAAAGAGCAACTATTAATAATTTGCCCTTTTTCATTTAATTTATTAATCAATAGGTTCGGTTGATATATACAATATTGAACCATCAGAATTCTTTCTAAATGTGTGTTTATAAGTAGTAAAATATTCTGGATATTTTTTATACAAATCTTTTACATTAATAATTCCAGATGGAGTATTTTCTTCAGTTATTTCAATTTTCCCACTACCATCTCTTTTAGTAAATGATCCCCAACCAGTATCACTCCAGTCCATATCATCATTCATTATTTTTTTAATATATAAATATATATTGCTATCTACTATTTCCATCTTTTCATACATGATATTTGAAGCAGGTACACTATTTAAAGACTTTATATCTTCAATTTTGTCAAACCCTTCATATGTTTTAATTCCAGTAATAGTGTCTGACAATGATAATTCCATTGATTGAGATAAAGGTCCCGATAAAAAGTTTGGAAGACTTTGCTTATTTATTTCGTAGTTATATATCTTTTTAACACTATCAGTTAGTTGATCTATTAAAATACAATAAGAAGTCCCATTATAATAATATTCTAGCTCGTTATTTATCATTAAGTATATCAACACATTATATAGTAATGTTTCTTCTGAAAATGAAGATACATTTACTTTTTTATTGCCATATATACTATTAATGTCGTTATTATCTTGAACTAATGCTAAATATTTTACATATTCTTTATATGACAAATCACTAATTTTAATTAATCTATAATCATTTTTAGTTGTTGTAGATGAACTAGTTTGTTCATTACTGTGATTATTGTCTAGTTTTTTATTTATAATAAAATAACTAATTATGCCTAATAACATTATTATAATAACTATTAATATTATAATTAATAAATTTTTCTTTTTCTCTTTTTCCATCTTTTTATTCCTTCTTCCTGTCTAAATATTACACTTTTTTTAGTTTAAAGTCAATTATAACATACATAAGACTGAAATATATATAAATCCGACCTATATAATCTTATAAGTCGTTTTTTAGTAAAAACTCGACTTATAATTATTTATTAATTCCCTGATTTATAATCTTCAAGTTTTTTCAATATAGCTCACCTTCAATTAACATTATACTACAATATTTTTATTGTTTTATAAGAATCGTTCAATTGTTCAATAAAAAAATAGTATTGAAAAAACCAATACATAATTTTATAATATTTATAGAAAAAGAACATATTAGTTCGTAAGCTGTCATTAAATGGTGCTGGAAACAGGATTCGAACCTGCGACCTACGCGTTACGAGGGCGTTGCTCTACCAACTGAGCTATTCCAGCAAATCTATTTAAATTATATCATTATTATATTTAAAATACCATAAATTTGTTAAAATAATAATGTGATATAAATGAAAGAATTTCATACTTTAAAACCAATATATAATAATAAATCTAAAATACTTATTTTGGGTTCTTTTCCAAGTGTTATGTCTAGAGAAAATAATTTTTATTATGCTAATCCTACTAATCGTTTTTGGAAAATATTTGAGAATCTATTTAATACAAAATTAAGTTCTAAAGAAGATAAAATAAGTTTTTTATTAAATAATAATATTGCTTTGTATGATGTTATAGCATCTTGTAGTATTCATAAATCAAGTGATTCATCTATTACAAATATTGTACCTAACGATATATCAATAATTATTAATAATAGTAATGTTAAATATATTTTTGTAAATGGAAAGAAAGCCTTAGAACTTTATAATAAATATTTATTAAAAGAATTAAAAATTGAAGGAATATATTTGCCAAGCACTAGCAGTGCTAATGCTACCTACTCTTTAGAAAAATTAATAAAAGAATATAGTATTATTCTAGATTATTTAAAAAAGTAATGGATTTTATCCCATTACCTGTCCACCATTAACATGTATTACTTGTCCAGTCATATAACTTGAATCATCACTTGCTAAATATACAAAAGTTGGTCCTAATTCATATGGATTTGCTCCTCTAGCCATCGCTGCATCAGAACCTAATGATGGAATCTTTTCTTTTACCCAACAAGCAGGTTGTAGTGGAGTCCAGAAAAATCCTGGAGCTATAGCATTTACCCTAATATTTTTAAGAGCTAAATTTCTTGCTAAGCTTCTTGTAAAACCTACAATTGCGCCCTTAGTAGTTACATAATCAATTAACTGAGGATCACCATAAAAAGTAGTCACACTAGATAAATTAATAATTGAGGCACCTTCTTTTAAATAAGGTAGAGCTTCTTTAGTTAAATAAAACATTCCATATACATTGACTTTCATTGTCCAGTCAAATTGTTCATCTGAAATAGCATCTAATGTATCTTGCTGATATTGAACGCCAGCATTATTTACTAGAATATCAATTTTACCAAAACAATCAATAGTTTGTTTTACTACATCCTTGCAAAATTCATGCTTACTTAAATCTCCTCTAATAAATAAGCAATTGCCTCCTAACGATTCAATATACTCTTTTGTATCTTTAGCATCTTTTTCTTCATTATAATAAATAATTACTACGTTAGCCCCTTCTTTGACATAGTAAATAGCACAGGTTCTTCCAAGTCCACTATCACCACCAGTAATTATTGCTACTTTCCCATTTAATTTACCACTTCCCTTATAGTTAGGATTATCAAATATTGGTAGTGGTTTCATCTCATATTCCATTCCAGGCTGTTCATCTTGTGATTGCTCAGGTGCTAAAATTTTATAAACTGTACTTTTAACTCCAGTTTTTCCTAAATATTTATAATAATTATTTCCATATTTATAATCATAGTCCATAAATTAAAAATACCTCCATAATTAATATATGGAAGTATTTAAAAAGTGTGATATTTGTCTATAGATGTTTATTATATATTTTAGCGTCTTTAGGAAATTCTTCTTTTAGTTTTTGAACTCTTTTAGATTCAATTAATATGCTTTTCATAAACTCTCTAATAGCTATAGTTATTCTGCTAGCTTCTTCATAAGAAATATGATATTTAATTAATTCATTAGGAGTAAAATTTACATTTTTCAAATGGTAATCATAAAATATTTCTCCAACAGTACTATATTTTTTCTTACCTTCTAAGACTGCATTTGAATATCTTAAGGCCTTAGTAACATTAGGATTATCCATATTAATTGGCATTTCTCCATCATATTTTAAAAAGGGAATGGCACTATTAACTTTGTCTAACATATGAATTATTTTTGCTTCTAAAGTTTTTAAGTTTTCATATTCATCAAATAATATATCAAAATCAAGAACACTACTAAACCTATCTTTAATATATTCCATTGCAATTAAATTTACTCTTTCTTTTTCTGCTTTAGACACTCCTTCAAAATGAGTAATATCCCCTGTAATAGCTTCTTCAATATCATGAACAAAAATATATTTTATCATTAGAAAATAATCTAAATTATTAGGAAAATACTTTTCTAGAATTAATACCATCATCGTTAAATCAGATAAATGGTCTTTAATATCTTCAGTCCTAAATCTATCTACTTTCCAAAGTAAGGGTCCTGTTCTTAGAGTATCTCCTAAAATATCATAAAGCATATAGAGCTTTGCTACTAATTCCATACTGATAATCCCCCATTTCTAGGAATATATTATAATCTTTTTTTCTAAGCTTTTAAATAGTTCTTATAAAGTTTACATATAATTGTAATATTATGATAATTATAGTTAATTGCATTATTTATTATACTTTTTATAATTAATAAAAGTCCTATTTATAAGGACAATAATTACAAATGGTGCTGAATGACTGAATTGAACAGTCCTCTGATGCTTACCATGCATCTGTTTTACCACTAAACTAAATCAGCAAGTTATATATATTATATAACAAAACTGGCCAAGTTGGATAGGAAACTTGACCAATTTAATAATTTATTTAAAAAATATTATTTGCGTGTGTTTGAAAAAGTTCATATTTCTTTTTTAATATATCTATTATCACCTTCATTTCTAAATTAATGATAATAAATGAATATGAAAATTATATGATTTTTATGTGAAATTATCTTTTTTGTAATAAATATGCCTCATATATATTTTCAGCAAGTGAGCCAATAGTCATTGGTCCAACACCTCCCGGAACTGGTGTTATAAAGCTAGCTTTTTCCTTAACTTTATCAAAATCGACATCTCCAACTAATTTACCATTTATTCTTGATATTCCAACATCAACTATTACTGCATTTTTTTTAATCATATCTTTTGTTATTAAACTAGCATGACCAGTAGCTGAAATTAATATATCGGCATTCTTGGTAATTTCTTTTAAATTTCTTGTTTTTGTATGACAAGTTGTAACTGTTCCATTTTCTTTAAGAATTAAGTTATATAAAGGTTTTCCTACAAGATTACTACGACCAATAATTACAACGTTTTTTCCAGTTAGATTAATATTATACTTTTTTAAAATAGTCATTATACCTTTAGGAGTACATGGAATTAAACCATTTTCATTTAAAACTAAATTAGCAACATTTTGTTTAGTTAAACCATCGACATCTTTTCTATAATCAATTGTGTTTATTATTTTCTGAACATTTAAATGTTCTGGTATTGGTAATTGTAATAAAATTCCTGTAGTATTATCAATATTTAAAGACTCAATTAAACGTATTACATCTTCATTAGTAACATTTTCTTCTAATTTATAATGTTTAAATTCTATTCCCAAATTATGACACATTTTTTCTTTTTGATTAATATAAATAGTACTAGCTTCATCATTACCAATTTGAATAACAGCAAGTGATAAATTTAGTCCAGCAACTTTTTTATTTAGTTGGTAAAGTATTTCATCTCTAACTAATTTCCCATCTAATATTTTCATAAATCTCCTAACTATATTTTTTAGTGCAATCTTCTTCTAATTTTTTATAATTAATTTTTCCAATTATTGTTTTAGGGACTGACTTTATATATTCATATTTATATGGCATCGCATATTTTGCAATAGATTTTTCGCAATACTTTTTTATATCTAATGTAAGCTCTGCACTGCTAGTATAGTTTTCTTTTAAAACTATACATGCAACTGGGACCTGTTTTTTATATGGATGATGAATTCCAACTACTACACATTTTTCCACAGCAGGATGCCCTTCAATAATTTTTTCCATATACATTGGATAAATATTATAACCACTTGTTACAAGCATTCGCTTTAATCTTGAAACAAAGAAAATTACTCCATTTTTATCAATATATCCTAAATCTCCAGTATGAAGCCAAACTTTACCGTCATCATGAATTTTTAAAGTATTTTTCGTTTCTTCTTCTTCGTTTAAATAACCAAGCATAATAGTTGGACCACTTATGCATATTTCTCCATTACGATTATTTTTAAGTTCTCTAGTAGTTCCTGGTCTTACAATTTTTACTTCTGTATCTTGAAATGGTTTTCCTATTGCTCCTTCTCTAAAATAATACTTTGGTGTTAGTATACATGCCGCTGTACTTTCAGTTAATCCATAACCTACTCTTATTTGTGCTGAGGATCCATGGCTTAATAAATAGTTATTTACTCTTTCTCTTAATTCTTTTGAAAGTAAGTCTCCTCCAGAAATACAATATTTTACACTTTTTAAATAATCACTATTATCAATATTTTTTATTAATGCTTCATACATTGTTGGAACTCCAGTTAAAAAAACTGGCTTATATCTTCTAATTAATTTAGCAAAATCATCTGGAATAAATCTTGGAATCAATACACACTTCATTCCATGAGTTAAGATTGTATGGGTACTAACTCCAATTCCAAATCCATGAAATATTGGAAGAATTAACAGTATCGAATCACCTGGAACATATTCATTAAACTCATAAACACATTGTTTAGCTAAAGCATTAAAATTTAAATTAGATAGTTTTACACCTTTTGGTTTACCTGTTGTTCCTCCACTATATAAAATTACAGCCTCATCATTAGTACTACCTTTATATTCATATTCATTATCATAATAGTCTCCAAAATGATAAAAATCTTTCCATTTGATTACCACATTATCATATTTAATTGTAGGATTATCAAATGAATACATTATTTTCTTAAAGCCATCATAAAACTTAATAGCCCTTTTCATAAATTTAAACATGCTATCAGATACATCAGAAATAATAATTTTTTCTACATTGCATCTTTTAGCAGCATTTATAACTTTTTCAGCAAATAAATTAATCGTTAAAACATATTTACTACTTGTAGCATCAATATAAAACTCTATTTCATTTTCACTAGATAATGGATGTATCATACTAGCAATTGCGCCTATCATATTAACTGCATAAAATGTAATAATTGCCTCTGGTGTATTAGGCATACAAATAGTTACTATATCTTTTTCTTTTACTCCTATTGCCTTTAAACTTTTAGCAACTTTTTTAATTCTTTCATAGAAATCTTTATAAGTTATGTTTTTGCCATAATATTCAAGAGCAATTAAATCAGAATATTTTAACACTGCATTATGTAAATACTCATACATCATTCCTACATCATAATCAATTTTTTTCTTAGTATCTATTTTATCATAAATTAAATCAGTTTTATTTTGACTAAATAATTTTTTAATATAGTTCATTCACATATCACCTTTATTTAAATATTAACAATAACATTCTATCATATTTTATAATATAAAAAAAGAAACTATTTTTTTAATAAGTCTCTAATTTCTTCTAGTAAAACTACTTTTTCATCTTTTTTAGGTTCTTCTATAGGTGTTTCTTCTTGTTTGCGTTTAAATTTATTAATAATTTTAATAAAAATAAAGATACAAGCTGCTACAATTAAGAAGTCAACTATATTTTGAATAAACATTCCATAAGATAATTTAGCGTCTTTAATTGTTAAAGTTAATCCTGAAAAATCAATTCCACCAATTAGCATACCAACTAACGGCATTATAATATCATCTACTAGAGAGGATACAATTTTTCCAAAAGCTCCACCAATTACAACACCAACTGCTAAGTCAATAACATTTCCCTTAGAAATAAAAGCTACAAATTCTTTAAAGAAAGAAGCACTATCTTTAGTAATTTTACTATTTTTAATTTTGTCAGTATCAATCTTACTCATTTTATTTCCTCCTAATTGTATTTTATAATAAAGTATAAATTAAGGCAATTGATAACAGTTAAAATTTTCCACTTTGATATGAGCCATTAGAATCATCAAGATTATTTTTTCCTTATTGATTAGAATTATTATTTGTCTTTTCTTTTTCCTTTAACGTTTCAATATAATTACTATTAGCATTTCTCCAACAGTCAGCAAAATCACTATAATTTCCTAAAACATTCATTGTTGTTCTTACAATAGTTGGAATAAAAACTATTATTAAAGCTGCTATCAATCTCTTTTTTATTATAGGAAAAACCTTTTTAGTATCGCTAGGATTACTAACTAATTTATAAATATCCATACTCATAGTAAATATTAAAATAATAGGAATTATATAACAAACTACTGAAAACAATGTTTTAACTATTAAAAGTGCCTGTAAAAAGCCAGAACTTTCGCAAATATCAAATGGTTCAATTAATACATTATTAATTCCAGTGAGTGCATAAGTATTTGTTATAGAAGAAAATATTAAAATGCTTAAGACAAATATAAAAAGTATATTTTTTTTCATAGTATCACTCTTTTTCTAATAAAATTTTATCATAATATAATTAATCCGTAAAGTTATCTTTTTTAGAAATATTTACAATCAAATATTTTATTAATTATTAAACAATGATATAATTATTATATATTTAAATGTCCTCGTAGCTCAGTAGGATAGAGCGATCGCCTCCTAAGCGATAGGTCGTTGGTTCGATTCCAATCGGGGACGCCAT
>CAJOQL010000021.1 GCA_905236935.1 uncultured Bacilli bacterium | reverse complement strand
TAAAAATTTAACTTATAACAATTGTAAGTAATCAATTATTATGTGTTTAAATTGTGTAAAAAATATGCAACCCCGTCCCCAAATTTTTTGATCCACAAACATATACAGAATATGCAAGTAGTGGAAATATAACAATAAACAGACCATATGGTGTATTTAAATGGGAGGAGCCAACATGGGAATTTTTAAATTAATGAATAGATATTTTTTAATTACAACAATATTAGTATTAGTTATATCATCTAAGATTTATTCTCAAGAATTAAACAAAGATGAATTTTATGGTTTGACATTAAAAGAAGCATTAGATTATTCGGACAATGGTAATCCGATAGACGTATTTTTAGATTTTAAGAGACAGAATGGTGGCAAAGTAGATACAAGTTATGGAGATTATGTAGGCCTTAATGGGGATGCATATTACTATGAATTAGATGAGAAAGTTTATGAAGAAGAGAGTAAAATTAGTGAAAATCTTGAAAAAGGCGAGGATAAAATAAAGGATGAGGTAAAAAATGAGAAAGTAAAAAGTAGGAATGAGTTAATAAGAGAATATTTTAAAAAGAATACCTTGAAGAATATAGCGATATTTTTATGTATAGTTACGATTGTAATAGGAATATGTGTATTTAAATATAAAATAGTTACAATTGTAGCTAGTATTTTATTAATAGTATTAATAGCGTGTTTGAATATACCAAGATTATATAGTGATATTATTAAATCTAATAATGGATTAGATTATTTAACTAGTGAAAATGAATTAATTGCATTAAAAAAACCTATAGTTGAGAAGAACAAGGCTGACAATGAAAGTGAACAAAGTGGCAGCGAGAAGCAAAACAGCAGTTTTGAATATATATCTGAAGAAGAGTTTATAAAAAAAATGTGTGATAAGAAATATGATATAGCAAGCATTATAAATGATTATATATTAAAAATATATTATTGTGTTAAACAAAAAGCACAAAACAAGCCACTTGACTATAATGAGATTTTTGAAGTTGTGGATTATAATGAAATAAATAAAGACAGAGAATATGTATCTAAAGAGGAGTTATTGGATCGAAGTACATTTTTGGAGAATGACCCATATGATTATGGAATAAACATGAAGACTTTGTCATTTGATGAAATGGAACATATTTATAATAATATACCAGATGTTGAAATTGAGTTTTTTAATGATGGAAAGTTTATAAATGAATTGTCAATAAACTTAGAGTCGCAGTTAAGATATACAACACCACAAAGGTATAACAACAAAAATGTAATGTTATCAAGATATTTAACAAAAAAAATGAATAGAAATGCAATATGTAAGGACTTCTTTGATGATGAGATATTAAAAATCTTAAAAGATTGGTATATAGAGAATGACCAAGAGATTGAATTACCATTTGGTGTAGTTTTAAAATTTGAAAAGCAAAAATTTGTAAAAAAAGATGTAAAAGAGATTATTGGGACTAATAGAAGTGATGAAAATTTAATAGTGTATTATAAAGACAGTGATGGTAACATTCATGGTGATTTTATATTAGATGACTACATGGATGAAAATAATAATTTTAATAAAACTGAAATTTTATATAATATAAAAAGAGCTATATTGACAATGGATGTGAATGGATTTAAACCTTATTATAATTATGAGGATATTGATGTATACGATGAAAATGGGGAATATATTGTTTCAATAGATAAGAAAGAGGCAATTAATGACAATAATATGAGTCGTGGGACAAATAGAGATTTGACTTTGTTACATATGTTATTATTAAAAAAACTAAATATGGGAAAATTTGATGATATTAACAATTATTCATTCACTCAAAACTTTATTAATAAATTTAAAGTTCAAGATAATATATACGAAATAATTCCATATAATATCGCCAAAACTGAAGTGATCAAAATTAATAAAAAAATTGCTAAAACTGATAAACTTATAAGAAAACTTATACTTGAAGATGGAATAGAAATGATTTGTATATTTAAAGTAATATGGACAGATAATTATGAAGTAGATGATGTTTTAACATACATAGTTCCAGAAGATAAAATGAACTTATCTTATGAAGAAATGTATCAGTTGGCATTTAATGAATAGTATGAAGAAGTTGTTGGTATT
>CAJOQL010000020.1 GCA_905236935.1 uncultured Bacilli bacterium | reverse complement strand
TGTTGAAAGAGGTAGATTAAATCTTAATGACGAAGTTGAAATCGTTGGATTAAAAGACACAAGAAAATCTGTTGTTACAGGAATTGAAATGTTCAGAAAATCTTTAGATTTTGCTGAAGCAGGAGATAATGCCGGAGTACTTTTACGTGGTATCAATAGAGATGATGTTGAACGTGGACAAGTTTTAGCTAAACCAGGTTCTGTTACACCTCATAAGAAATTTAAGGCTTCTGTTTATGTATTATCTAAAGAAGAAGGTGGAAGACATACTCCATTCTTCTCAAACTACAGACCTCAATTCTATTTTAGAACTACTGATGTTACTGGTGTAATTGAACTTCCTCAAGGAGTTGAAATGGTTATGCCTGGTGATAATGTAGAAATGACAGTAGAACTAATTAGTACAGTTGCTTTAGAAAACGGAACTAAGTTCTCTATTCGTGAAGGTGGACGTACTGTAGGTGCTGGTACTGTAACAGAAATTATGGAATAATAAAGACTCACTTAGGTGAGTTTTTTCTTTACTATTTTTTTAAAAACAAGTATTATTATAATAGGTGAGAATATGATTAATATTAAGAAAAATCGTATTTTAAATAGAGTTAATAAAAATCATTATTTAATAAGATTAATATATTTAGTTATTTCTACATTTATTTTTGCTTTTAGTTATAATGCTTTTTTAGTACCAAATAATATTGTTACAGGTGGAGTTTCAGGACTTGCAATTATTATTAGAGAGCTTACTGGTCTTCCAGTTAGTTATTTTATATATGGAGCAACTAGTTTGTTAATAATTGTTTTTTATTTAAATTTTGGAAAAGAAAAGACTATTAATACAATAATTGGTTCGGTTGTTTATATGTTTATGGTATCTTTAACAGAACCAATAGTAAAATGTTTAAATATAACTTTTGAAAGTAAAGTAATACTTATACTTGTAACTGGCATTTTACAAGGTGTTAGTAATGGTATGATATATCGTGGTGGATTTAATACTGGAGGTACTGATATAATTGCTAGTGTATTTGTTAAGTTTATTAAGATGCCAGTTGGGGCTGCACTTAGAATTATAAATACTTTTATAATAGTAGCTGGTGCATTAATATTTGGTTTTACTAATGCTATAATTGCGATTTTAATTTTATTAATTTCTTCAAAACTTGTTGATGTTGTAATGCTTGGATTAAATGATAGTAAAATGGTATTTATAAAAAGTAAAAAATGGACATTAATTGAAAATAGTTTAAATTATAAATATAAATTAGGGGTTACAGAAATGGGCAATTTAGGTGGCATTTTTAAAAAGAAAGATCCAATTCTTTTTGTTACAGTTCCATATCATATTTATTTTGATTTAAAAGAAGAAGTTATGAGAATAGATGATAAAGCTTTTCTATCTTCATTTGATTGTTATATGGTTTTGGGTGGTTATAAAAATAAGATTATTCCTTTTTAAATAGTAAGGGATATGCTATAATATCTTGGTAAAGGACTGATATAATGGAAACATTAAATACATTTAATAATATTGAATCTTTAAATGAAATAGATACTCTTCAAAGTGTTGATGATTTAGGTAATACTGATAGTTTTAATAATAATGATAATGGTGCTAAAGAATTTGATATGCCAAGAAAAATTAGTATTATTGATAATTATGGAGAAGATTTAACTGCAAGAGAATATATAACTAATCCAGCAATTGGTAGGGATAATGAGATTAATGAAATGATTCTAGCTCTTATTACACCAGATAAAGGAGCTCTTTTAACTGGTAAAGCTGGAATAGGTAAAACTGCTATCGTTGAAGGACTTGCTTATCGTATACAAAATGGGAATGTTCCAGATGCTTTAAAGAATTGGCGTATTATTAAAATTAATATTCCAAGTTTAATGGGTTCGAATACATCTTCAGATGGTTCTACTGATTCAAGATTAGAATTACTATTACAAGAGTTAAAGAGCGCTAAAGATACAATTCTTTTTATTGATGAAGTACATTTACTTGTTAATAAATCAAATAATACTGGAAATATTGATTTTGCTAATATGTTAAAACCTTTTTTAGATAGAGGTACGATTAAAATGATAGGTGCTACTACTAGTGAAGAATATGAGACTTATATTTTAAGAGATAGAGCATTTTTACGTAGATTTATTAAAGTTGAAGTTGAAGAGGCTACAACTGATGTAGTGGTAAAAATATTAATGGGGACTTATCCTAAGTTTGAGAAAAAGTTAGGAGTAAAACTTGCTTATACTGATTTTCAAAAAGAGAATATTTTTAAATTTTTAACTGAGATGACAAGTGAGTATAAAAGAGTTTATGAAATATCATCTAGATATCCTGATATTACGCTTACAATATTAGCTAATGCTTTTAGTTATGCAGTTTTTGAAAATGCTAAAGAGGTTAGAATTAAACATATATATAAAGCAGTTTGTAATGCTAAGAATATATATCCGGATACATTAAAAAAAGAAATTGCTCATTTTAAAGAGCAATTTAAGGAAATGTTAGAAGATGAAAATGTAGATTTAGAGGATATTTAAACGAATAGATTTTCTTTATATTTAATGTTATACTCTGATAACAATAAACCAAGAGAATTTTCATCTTCATAAATGTATTCGTAATCGTTATTATAATAGTTAGAAAATGGATTGGCATTACTGACAATAGTAAAATTCAAATATTTTTGATTTTTGAAGATTATTACTATTTCAGTGATGTCATTTTTTGATTTAATTCTACTTATTTTATTTATGTTAGCAATATTGTGATTTATGTTTAAAAGCATAAAGTTAGCGTATAATTTATTTTCAATTAAAGTGGGTTCATAGGGAATTTCATTTCCTTTTTCATCAATATTTGAAATACAGAAATCCTTTAATTCATCATTGTTTATAATAATATTATCACCATTTTCAAATATAATATTTATAGCTGATATATTGTCTAACATAGTCTCACCATAATAAATATATCACGTTTTATAAAAAAAGTCTTTATTTTTTGAAAATTTGTGTTATAATAATTGAGTAATTAGCCAAAAGAGGCAAGTTATGCGCCCATAGCTCAATTGGATAGAGCGTTAGACTACGGATCTAAAGGTTGGGGGTTCGACTCCCTCTGGGCGTACCATTATATCGAGGAGTAGCACAGTTTGGTAGTGCACCTGGTTTGGGACCAGGGGGTCGCAGGTTCGAATCCTGTCTCCTCGACCATTTTTTGAAATAAAAACTAGTAACGTAATGTTATTAGTTTTCTTTTGGTAAAGTCTCTATAAATACTTTAAATAAATATAGCATAAGTCCATATAATAGAGGTTCACAAAATGAACGAATAGCGATTGTGTAGACTGCTCTATTAAATGGTTCAGTAAAGTATTTATGTAGGATGTTTATTTCATATAATCCAAGGGCATTTAGAATAATTGATGCTATTAATAAAGATATTAAGGATATATTTATTCTTCTGGTATTTTCTTTAGTATTAATATGATTATGGGTGGTAGATAATAAAATCTTGCTAAATAAAACTATTGAAATAATTGATGCAATAAATGAAGGTAAATCTTTTATATATCTAAGAGTTATTAGTTTTAAATATCCACTTTGACTTAAAGCATATTCATAAGGTAAGTCCATCATATATCCATAAAATGGTAATCTAATGCTTATGTGTTTATTTAAAAGAGTTGCAATTAATTCATATGTTCTTATTCCTAAACGATATGTAATGAATATTGAAGAAATAGTAATTATTAGAATGTTTAGTATTTTTATGATGGTATCAATTTTTTTAGGATTGTTATTTTTTAAATTAAGTTCATAATGTTTAAATATTAAACCAGCTGATATTATGATTACTGGTATTACAAATATATGATAAATTTGTGGATAATAAGTAGTAGTTGCTAAAAGGCCAGTAGCATATTCTTTATAAAATCTAATTTCAAAGTAACTTAGTTCAGCAATTATATTATTAATAAGGTATAAAAATCCTAGAATGATAATTAAATTAGGTGCATTTTTCTCAAATAATTCTTTGTTTTTAACTTTTTTAAAGATATTATATATTAGTACTAATATTATTAATGTATTAATTATGGATATACCATTAAGAATATAATTAAATGGTGAGGGAATAATTGCTTGATTCGTAAATGAGTTATAATCAGTGATAGATTTAAAGTTTTTACTTATTAGCATTGTAATAAAGAAGGTTCCACAGTAAGTATGTCCGATTGAATCATTAATGTAATCTTTAGCATTTTCAACTAAATCAGGATAAATAGAACCAATAATAAATCCTGCAGTTAATTGAATTATGATAAATAGTATTATACCAATAATTATTAATTTTACTAAAAAATGTATAAAATCTATTTTAGAATTATTATTTGTTTTTTTCATATTATACCTCTATTATTAGTATAACATAAAAAACACTAGCGTTTTAAAAATGTTCGCAAAAAGTTTGATATGATTTAGAGAAAATACTAATACTATTTTTTATGAGTAATAAATAATGTTGATAACTTAAATTTTTGCATAATAAAAGTGATAATTAAAATAAAATAAATATATCACTTTAATATATCACTTTGTTTATAATTTTATATTTGTAAGTTAAAAAACTTCTTTCATTATTGTATCTAAAATGCTTTTACCATTATAAAAATTTGGAGCATAATCCATTAGTTTATTCGTATCAAGAGTATTTGCAATTTTACGATAACTATTTATTATATATTTATAATAAGTATATTCCATAGTCCATTTTTTACGAATTAGTTCAATTAAAAGCCTTTCTTTATCATAAATGTTTAACTTTCTGTTTTGATAATCTATAGTGGTTTTACCAATGTTTAAAATATCTTTTTCCATACACATCTGTTCTACAAAATCATCATTAAATTTATCTGCATTTCTAGTACATGCTAAATATATTTTATTATCTAATTTATTTGATAAATTGTAGAGATAAAAAGCAGTATTTAAAGTTATAATTGCGTTTCGATGTTTAAGACATGCAACTAAAATATTATCTGGTTTTGGGGTAGTAGAATAAACTCCATGATTTATACGATATAATTCTTTTTTTTCAATTGCTTTGTTAATATTGTAATAACTTTTATAAAGTTTTAGTGTTTCATTATTATTATAAATCATTTTATTCACCCAAAAAAATATTAGCATAAATCCATTCATAAGACAATAAGACGAGTGGAGAAAATTAAAATACAACATTTTTTCTATATGAATTATAAATAAAATAGTGTATAATGGTAAATGATAATAAAGGGTGATGCTAGAATGAATGAAGACCTTAAAAGAATAGATGAATATTTTAGAGTACTTAATTATTTGTCTTGTGCACAAATATATTTAAAAGATAATCCTCTTTTAAAAAGAGAACTTACTTTGGATGATATTAAGAAAAAGTTAGTTGGTCATTGGGGAAGTGCGCCAGGACAAAATTTTATTTATGTTCATTTAAATAGAGTTATTAACAAATATGATTTAAATATGATTTATGTTTCTGGTCCTGGTCATAGTGGTCAAGCTATGATTGCTAATGCTTATTTAGAAGGAACTTACAGTGAACTATATCCAGAAATTACAGAAGATGAAGAAGGTTTAAAAAAATTATGTAAGCAGTTTAGTTTTCCAGGTGGAACTCCTAGTCACGTGGCACCAGAGGTACCAGGTAGTATTAATGAAGGTGGGGAACTTGGTTATAGTTTAGCTCATGCTTATGGTGCTGCTTTAGATAATCCTAATTTAATTGTGGCATGTGTTATTGGAGATGGTGAGGCTGAAACTGGTCCACTTGCGGCATCATGGCAAATAAATAAAATAATTAATCCTTTAACTGATGGAGTAGTACTTCCTATTTTAAATTTAAATGGATATAAAATTGCTAATCCTACTATTTTATCTAGAATTAGCGAAAATGAACTTAAAAAGTATTTTGAAGGATTAGGTTATCATCCATATATTGTATCTGGTAGTGATACTAAATCAATGCATCAAAAGATGGCTAAAGTAATGGATGAGGTTATTTTAGAAATTAAAGATATTAAAAATAGAGCTAAAAAGACAAAGAAAATTAGTAGACCAATTTATCCAGTAATTATTTTAAAAAGTCCAAAGGGATGGACAGGAATAAAGATGCTAGATAATAAAGAAATTGAAAATAGTTTTAGATCGCATCAAGTACCAGTATTAGTTGATGAAAAACATATGGAAAATTTAAAAATATTGGAAAAATGGTTGAAGAGTTATAAAATTGATGAATTATTTGATGAAAAAGGAAAATTAATAAAAGAGCTTAAAGCACTAGTTCCTAAAGGGGATAAGAGAATGAGTGCCAATCCTATTAGTAATGGAGGAATTTTATTACAAAATTTAAAATTACATGATTATACTAATTATGGATTGTCTTTTGAGGGTCATGGATTAGTAAATGCTAGTGATATGTATACTCTTGGTTCATATTTAAAAGATGTTATTGATAATAATGATAATTTTAGAATATTTGGTCCTGATGAAGCACTTTCTAATAGATTTAATGAAGTATTTAAAGTTACTAGTCGTAAGTGGAATGCAGATATGTTAGAAAATGATGAATATTTATCACCTGATGGTAAAATTGTTGATAGCATATTATCTGAACATGTATGTGAAGGATTGCTTGAAGGTTATATTTTAACTGGAAGACATGGAATTATACACAGTTATGAAGCTTTTATTAGAATTATAGATTCTATGGTAAGTCAGCATGCTAAATGGCTTAAAATGTGTGATGAAATTCCTTGGAGACGTGATATATCATCTTTAAATATTATTTTAACTAGTCATTGTTGGCAACAAGATCATAATGGTTTTACTCATCAAGATCCTGGTTTTATAAATCATATTATTACTAAAAAAGCTAATGCTGTTAGGGTATATTTACCATTTGATGCTAATACTTTATTATCTTGTGCTAACCATATATTACAAACTAAAAATTATATTAATGTAATCGTAGCATCAAAACATGAAAGACCACAGTGGTTGTCAATTGAAGAAGCTAAAGAGCATTGTGCAAAAGGAATAGATATTTTTGAGTGGGCAAGTGATGAAAAGCCAGATGTAGTCTTAGCGGCGGCTGGTGATACACCAACACTTGAAGTACTTGCAGCTACGCAAATTATTAAAGATAATATTCCAGAGCTTAGGGTAAGAGTTGTAAGTGTAGTTGATTTAATGAAATTAGTATCTAATGAGGACCATTCACATGGGCTTACTAATGATGAATACAATGAACTATTTACAAAAGATAAACCAATTATTTTTGCTTTCCATGGATATCCTCATTTAATTCATGAATTAACTTATAAGAGATATAATCAAAATATGCATGTTCATGGATACAAAGAGGAAGGAACAATTACAACACCTTTTGATATGAGAGTTTTGAATAAACTTGATAGATATCATTTAATATTAGATGTTTTAAAATATGCTAAAGTACCTAGTGAAAAACGTGAAATGTTAATAAAAAAATGTGAAGATACTTTAGAATATCACACTAGATATATATATGAAAATGGTGTTGATATTCCAGAGGTTGTTAACTTTAAATGGCATGGTAAAAATTAAATAAAAAAGGTGGTAAAATGAAAAGATTAATATATGTAGTAGTTATTTATTTATGTTTAATAACAGTAAATGTTTTTGCGATAGAAGCTGAAGATAAAATAAATATTGACGATTTAGTTAGTAAATTTAATAGTTCATTAGATAAAAATGAATCTGATGGTGGAAGTACTATTAATATTGGATTAGGTGTAAGATTAGAAAATGATTCTGTAAATAAAAAGCTTAATTTTAAATCTAAGGATGATAATAGTGTAGTTTTGGCTTTTAGTTATGATGATAATGATATTTATTATCAAAATGATTTAGTTTTAACTGATGAAAATGTTAATGAGCTTTTGATGGCAGAAATTTTAAAAGTGATATTAGTTAAAAGTTTTTTAAATACAACTATTCAAGAAGTTTCTAAGAAAGATTTATATTTATCTGATGATTTTACAGCAGATGAAGCATTTTATGATACTTATGGGGTAATGTTTAAATTAGGAGATCAATCAAGTGAATATACAAAGGGATTAGATTCTTTTAAGCTATTATTGAGTAAAAGTAAAATTAATAAATTAGCGGAAGACTATGGTAAAACAACTGAACAATTAGAAGATGCTGAGTATTCTCAGTTTAGTGGTTATAGTGCTACATTAGCAGCAAGTGATATTACAGCAAATAGTGTTAATATTGCACCAAAAATAGTTAATTATGACGGGGATGATGCTGTTTGTGGGATATATGTATTAGATAATGCAACAAATACTTATAAGCTTGCAACAAATGTTAGACCAAGTTGTTCAGGATATGTTTCGATTACAATAGATAATTTAGAACCTTCTAGTACATATTATTTTAAAACAAGAGTAATTGGTTCAGAGATTATGAGTGATGCTATTGAGGTTAAAACTTTAGCAAATGAGATAACTACAGATGTTAAAGATACTCAAACAGGTGTAAGTGATAATGAAAGTAAAAATCCTAAAACGGGAATTAAGGATACATTTTTAATTCTTGGTATAATTGGAGTTTTATCTTTAATTGGTTATTTTGGAAGTAAAGATAAGTCTTATTTAAAACAAATATAAAACATACTGCGTTTTTAATCAGTATGTTTTTTGATACCAAATATTTTGCCTATTATATAAATAGTAAATATTCCTAAAATTATATAATCTAAATAATTTAAGAATATTATTGGGGTTTTATAAGTGTTAATAATAAATGTATTTATAATAATTGCTATGATAATTAAAGTTATTAATAAACCTTTTTCTTTAACTATTTCTTTAATATTTAGTGTGGTATGACTAGTTAGAGTATAGATATTTATAATCCAAACAAAGAATAAAATATTTTGAGTGTTTTCAATAAAGTCTAAAATGGCAATATTTTTAAATATCATATATTCAGGATAACGATAACCAATGGATAAATCGACTCCTAAATTACCAATTATTAAAACAAAGATAATAAGTAAAAATAAGGAAGATAATAAATATACTTTATAGTTATATTTTTTACTAAATTCAGGTAAGATGGTAAAAGGAGTAGTACTATAAATAGCATATTCAAGTGCTCCTAATATAATTGATAGAGGATTGTTAATTCCAATTGGTTTAAAGTTATCAATATTAATTGATGGAAGTAGAGAAGAAAAAGCAAATAGTATCATAAATATATAGATAATATTTAAAATGCTTATTACTTTCATTAGAGAATATCGATCTTTTAAAGCAGAGTAGTATATTAAGAATAAAAAAGGAATCATAACTATAATATTTCCAGTTTTGTCCAAATATACGGAAGAAACTAGTTTAGTAATAATTGTAATTCCTAATAAAAGAAGAGCAGAATTTGATAAATAGGTGGTAATTTTATTATCTTTTTCAGGTAATTTTTTAATTAATACATTTATAATTAGACCAATAAATGTTCCTAGAATAATACTTATCCAAGCATCAGCTTTAGCAGTATTAATAATTTTAGTTATTCCAAGCCCAATAAAAAGAGAAAATGGTAATAAGAATAGAGAGTTATAAAATAATAAGTTATCAATTTTTTTCATATAAGTCACCTATAGAATTAAATATTAATCCTTCTCGATTTAATGATAAATCAAGATTAATATTATATTTTAAATTTTTTATAGAAGTTATTTTAGTACGATTTTGATTATAATACATTTTTTTAAATGCTAAAATATCACTTTCACTAGTTTTTAAGATACTTATTAAATCGTTAATATCTTTTTTTATTTTGTTTTCTAAGATATTTAAAATTTCTTTTAAGTTTTCATTATTTAACATATTAATATCTTCTATTTCGATAAAAGAACCATTTAGTTTTAAATTAAGATTTATTTTATCATTATAGTCAGTATTAGTTTTATGGGTGGATACACGATAGACTAATGATTTGTTTTGATAGTTTATTTTAAAGAAATATTCTGATTTTGTATTATTTAATAAGTTATAAATTTGAATTTCATCTAAGTTAATATTTTGAACTATTTTTTTATTATGAAAAATAACAGCTTCATTTATAGTGTATTCTTCATTTTGAATTTTTCCTAAAGGTAAGGTTACATCTTTGAATTCACTTAAGTAATCTTTTAAAAATTTATCAAATTTATAATTTATAACATTATTTGAATTATTATTAAAGATATTTTTAATATATTCTCCTACAATTTTATTTTTATCTTTAATTAATTTAATAGTTTCTTCAGAGTTATTATCTATAATAATATTAAAATTAGTTCCAAAGGTTACATCTCTAGTTAAATAATCTATAATACTTGTTATTTTTTGATTTATTGTGTTTTCATCTATTAAAATAACATTTAAATCTATAAAGTATAGATTTTTATCTACAGTTAATTCTAGTTCTTGCAAGGCTTTTTCAATGGAAGAACCACTTGCAGTATGTATTATGCTAGCGTTATCATTATCTTTTATATTTTCTTTTATTTCTAAGGTTATATTATAGTTATTATTATCATAGTTTATGGCCATAAGAGTTACTATTCCAATATTGTTTAGTTCTAAGTAGTTACATCCTGATAATAAAAGCATTATTACTACTAAAAATATTTTTTTCATTTTGGAGCCTTTCTAGTATTTTTAGTTAAATACTTACTACGATGAATTTTACCAGTTATTTTACCTCTTAAAAGTGATTCTTTTAGGTAGGTAAAATCAAAGGGTGCAATTGGAAATGTATAAGAAAGATTAAAAGAATAATAAGAACATAAGTGAGCAAGTAAAATAATAAAGATAATACCAATACCATATAAACCATAAAAGGATGCTATTAATAGACTAATAAAACGCCATATTCTTACGGAATTAACTAATTCAACATTACTAAAAACCATACTTGATATAAATGTTAAGGCAATTATTATTATCATGATAGGACTTACAATATTAGCTGCAACAGCAGATTCACCTAAGATAAGAGCACCAAGAACAGAGATAGATGAGCCGTAACTATTAGGAAATCTAATATCACTTTCACGAAGCATTTCACATATAAATAGCATAAAAAAGGCTTCAATAGTTGCAGGAAATGGTACTCCTTGTCTTTGAGTTATAAAACTGGTTAAAAGTTTGGGTGGGATAGTTTCTTGATTATAACTAATGATAGCAATGTAAAAGGCAGGTGTTAAGATGGTTAGAAAGAAGCATGCAAGTCTTAGAAGTTTAATAAAATTAATATTAGAACTATAAATATAATTATCAGATACTGGGTTAATAAAGTCAGCAAGAACAGCAGGTAGGACAATAGCAAAAGGAGAATTTTCAACAATAATGATAATTTTTCCTTCCATGAGGGCATTTACAATAGCATCTGGTCTTTCAGTAAGTTTAGCAGCAGGAAAAACACTTTTACCTTCTTTGACTAAATATTGTTTTAATTCACCAGAGTCAATTATACGGTCTACATTAATATTTTTAAGCATTTCATCACATTTACTAACAAGTTCATCTTTAGCAATGGTTTCAACATATAAAAGGGCGGTATTAGTTTTAGTGTATGATCCTAATTTATATTCAAAAGTTTTTAAATGTTTAGATTTTATTCTTCTTTTAATAAGACCTAGATTTTTTTGATAATTTTCTACTAAAGAATCTTTAGCACCATATAAGTCTTGTTCTATTTGAGGGGGTGCAATAGATCTATCTAAGTCTGCCCTTGTTTCCATAGCATAAATTTTATTCAAATAAATAATAATAGTGTAACCATTAAAAATATAAGTTTCTAGTTCGTCATAATTAATATTTTTAAAGTTAGGAGCTGCTAAGATATTAGTTATTTTTCTTGTTTTTATAGGGTTGGTAATGTTTTTTAAAATGTAGTCATTAACTCTATCACTTGATGAGAGAGTTTCTAAGTAAAAAATGTGAATAAATGATAGTTTATAATAAACTTTACGATAGATTAAGTCTGGGATAAATTTAAATTCTTCTTTAATTTTATTTATATAATTCATATGATCACTAATTATATTATGGTAAATAGTTTTAAATTTATGTTATATTGTTTAAGGATGGTGAAAAAATGGCACAATATTTTAAGGCAAAGGAATTTAATGTTAATAATGAGTTAATGGATTATTTTTATTTAAATGATATTAAAAATTATGATGTATTATATATAATTAATGATGAAGATTATAATAAAGTTTTTAAAGATATAGATGCTTTAATTTTTTCTAATTTAGATAACTCTATTAGTGATAGTAATCCAATTTATACAAATTTAAAGTTATTAAATAATGCTAAATATATTTATTTAAAAGATAAAATTAATATATTAGATGATGATACTATTAAAGATTTTATTATGAGTTATAAGGGAATAATTATTTGTAATTCTAAATTAATGGATTATTTGAATGATTTAAATTTAATTAAAGATGTTTATAAGGTGAATAAAAATCATTATTTAAAAATAGATAAATTAGGGAATATTCAAGAATTAATTATTAATAATTAAATACGATTTGTATTGATTAGTTTGTGTGATTTTTTCAAATAAATGGCATAAAAAGTAAATATTGAACATACTATTACTTGACAAACCTAGTTAAAATGTTATAATACTAGTGTTTGAAAAAGGAAAGAGATGTATCCACATCCACCTGACTTATAAATAGATAAGTAGGTAAAAGGCCAGATATTTATATTTTTTAAATATAAGTGAATTGGGTAAAGTGGATGCATTTATGTATTCACTTTTTTGATATATGGAGGTGTTTATAATAGCAAACGTCAAGAAAGATGACTTACTTATTAATGAACAAATTAGAGTAAGTGAATTAATGGTAATTGGACCAAATGGGGAACAAATGGGAACTAAAAAGTTAGCAGATGCCCTAACGCTTGCCAACTATGCTGGACTTGATTTAGTACTTATGAATAATAATAGTGATAGACCAGTTGGTAAAATAATGGATTATAACAAATACCGTTATGAAAAACAAAAGAAACAAAAAGAAGCGTTAAAAAATCAAAGAGCAAATAATAAGGATATGAAAGAATATCAATTATCAGTAAAAATTGATATTGGAGATTTTAATACCCGTAAGAAAAATGCTGGAGAGTATTTAAGTAAGGGACATAAGATTAAAGTATCTTTAAGATTTAAAGGTCGTGAAATGGCTCATACAGAGCTTGGACGCGATGTTTTAGAAAAATTTGCAGAAGAACTTTCTGATTGTTCAATTATCGAGGCAAAGCCTAAATTAGAAGGCCGTACAATGACGATGATATTATCACCTAAAAAATAAGAAGGAGAGGATTATTATGCCAAAACAAAAAACACACAAAGCATCAAGCAAAGTGCTAAAGAAAAAGAAAAATGGGTCTTTAGCTTATAAATTATCTGGTGGAAACCATAAAACAGGTAAAGATACAAGTAAAGCTGTAAGACAAAGAAGAAATAAGGGAACATTAGCGAAAGGAGAAGCTAGCAGATTAAAAACTGTTATCTAGGTGAGGTAAAATGACAAGAGTTAAAGGTGGAAATGTAGCCAAAAATAGAAGAAGAAAAGTTTTAAAACAAGCTAAAGGATATTTTGGCTCTAAACATAGATTATTTAAAACAGCTCAAGAACAAACTTTCCATAGTGGAGCATATGCTTATAGAGATCGTAAACAAAATAAACGTAACTTTAGAAAATTATGGATTACAAGAATTAATGCAGCTTGTCGTGAGAATGAAATTTCTTATTCAAGATTTATTGATGGTCTTGCTAAGGCTGGAATTGAAATCAATAGAAAAATGCTTTCAGAAGTAGCTATTGATAATCCAAAATATTTTTCTGAACTTGTAAAAATGGCAAAAGATGCTTTAAATGGAAAAGTAGTTAAAAAAGATGCTAAAGCAGAAGTTAAGGAAGAAGGAAAAGATTTATCTAAATTAACAGTTGCTGAACTTAAAGAAATGGCTAAAGAAAAAGGAATTGAAGGAGCTACTTCAATGAAAAAAGCCGAATTATTAGAAGCTTTAAAATAAGGCTTCTTTTTTGATATATAAAAAAGAACTATTACTAGTTCACTTTCATTAAAGAATTATATATTTCTTCTATATCTTTGATTTCTTGCTTTTCTTTATAAACAGGAATTAAATGTAAATGATAATGTTTAACAGCTTGATATAAACCATAATTAACATGTAAGGATAATCCATCAGGATTTAATGCAGTATATAGTTTTTCTTTAACTAATTTAGCAGCATCATTAATATGACCTAACATTTCATTATCCATTTCAGTAAAGTCAGTATAGTGTTTTTTAGGTAGTACTAAAGCATGACCATTACTATTAGGATTAATATCCATTATGACTTTTACATAATCATTTTCATATAAAGTTTTTGAAGGAATTTCTCCTTTAATTATTTTACAAAATAAACAATCCATTCTTATCACCCAATATAAATATACCATATTTTTGCTTGTTTAAGTAAAAAAGACTTTAAAAATAAGGAAAAATGCGTTATAATCAATTATTTGAAAAGGGGAAATGGTTGTAATGAAAAAGATTATTATAATTATTTTAGGATGTATTTTATTATTAATTAATATTTATTTGGTAGTTAGTATAGAAAAGATGAATCATAATTTAAAGAATATTGAAGCATATATAACAAATACTAATAGTAATAGTCCTAAAAGATTAGATTTATATAGTAGTTATGGTGATAATCAAGCGTATCATCCTAAAGTTTTATCATTTGATAAAAAGTGGAATGGTTATAAATATTGGATTACTTATTCACCATATCCTTATGCTAATTCTAAGTATGAAAATCCTCATATTAGAGTAAGTAATGATTTAATTAATTGGGAAGAAATAGGTAAAATAAATCCTTTAGATGAGGTGAAAAATTCTGATAATGGAGTAAGATATAATTCTGATCCTCATTTAGTTTATAATGATAATACTAAAGAATTAGAGTGCTTTTGGCGATATGTTGATAGTAAAGAAAATATTATTAAAATTTATCGTAGAAAAACTAAAGATGGTTTAAATTGGACTAAAAAAGAGCTTATATATACTAGTAAAAGAGATAAGAATGATTGGATTAGTCCAGCAATTATTTATGAGGATGGACTTTATAAGATATGGTATGTTTTTAAAACACAAGTTCATTATATTGAATCAAGTGATTTAAAAGAATTTACAGATGATAGAATAATAAATATAGAATATGAAGATAGTGTTAAATCTTGGCATTTAGATGTAATTCATACGGATAAAGGTTATGAAATGTTATTAGTGGCATTTTCTGATTGGAAACATAGAGCTTTAATGAATTTATATTATACATATTCAGTTGATAACATAAATTATGATATGGCATCTGTTATATTAAAACCTACTACTGGTACTAATTATTGGGATAATTCTGGACTTTATCGTAGTTCGTTTATTTATGAAAATCATAAATATTATGTATTTTATAGTGGACAAGGTACTAATAATGCTAAAGGTATTGGTCTTATGACTGGAAACGATATTTTTAATTTAAAAGCAGTTAATTATTAAGGAGGAACTAATAGTGTTAGTTCTTTTTTAGTACATTTTTATGTTCATTTGCATAAATTAAATTAGAGGAGTGATAATAAATGTCTAATTTAAAAGAAATAGTCACTAAAGCTGTAATTGGTAAATCAAAAAAGGCAAGTAAGGATAATTTTAAAGTTTTAGTAAATGATAATATTAGTAATGTATTAGGATGCTGGATAATTAATCATAATTTTAATGGTAATGGTAATAAAAATAATGTTGTTATTGATGGATCATATGATGTAAATATTTGGTATTCATATGATAATAATACAAAGACTAATGTTATTGTACATAATTATACTTATAAAGATAATGTTAATGTAAAACTTAAAAATAATGAAACTTTAACTAATAAAAATGAAATTATAGTAAGGAGTTTAGGAGATCCCGCTGTAAGTAGTGCAAATATTAATGGCAATAATATTGATTTAACAGTAGATAAAACTTTAGGAGTAGAAATTGTGGGAGATGTAAAGGTAAGAATAAATGTGGAAGACATAGTTGATGATTATGATGAAATTGAAGATGGGGATGTAAGTGATGATTTAGATGTGGATATTAATGAGGATTATTTGAATGGTGTTAACCAAAAATAGTTGACACCTATTTTTATGTGTGTTATAGTATGAATTGTAAAAAAAGGAGGCAAATAAGATGGCTGTTAAATTAAGACTAAAAAGAATGGGATCTAAACAAAGACCTTTTTATCGTATTGTAGCTGCTGATTCAAGAAGTCCTAGAGATGGAAGATTTATTGAAACTGTAGGAACTTATGAACCAATCTACAAAGATAATAATATTAAAGTTGATGAAGAAAAAGCATTAAAATGGTTAAATAATGGTGCTATTCCTACTGATACTGTTAAAAATCTTTTAAGTAAGTCTGGTGTTTGGGCTAAGTATAAAGCACCAAAAACTAGTAAAAAAGAGGCATAATTATGCATCATGAATTAACTGATTTTACGCTTTGTTTAGTAAAGGATTTAGTTAAAGAACCTGATATGGTAAGTGTTCAAGAATTTGGTAGTGATGATGATGGAATTATCCTAGAAGTTATTGTACATGAAGATGATATGGGGTCTGTTATAGGTAAAGCAGGTAAGGTAGCTGGTGCTATTAGAACTTTAGTACAAGCTTATGCCTATACACATAATTTAAATAAAGTTAAGATTAATATCGACTCATTTTAAGTCGATTTTTCTTTTTTTTACTTATAAATTGTAGTATTATTGTTATAGTGGTGATGCTTAATGATAGATAAAAATAATAAAGGTTTTACTTTAGTTGAGATATTAGCTGTTGTAGTAATTTTAGGAATTCTTGCTGTAATTTTTGTACTTAATATTTTAGGCTCTAGTCAAAAAACTAAACAGAAAATGCTCGAAACAAAGAAAAGTACTACTGTTAGTGCTTTAGTCCTTTGGGCTCAAGAAAATCGAAAATGCTTTATATATGATGCTAGTAGTAATTCGGAATGTTTTATCGGTCTTAATAAGCAAAATGATGTAGAGGGATGCGTTCAAGAATCTGATTATTTAAAGTGTAAAGTAAAATATGGGACGATGGCATCAAATAATCTTATAAAATTTGATAATAAGAATAATAAACAAGTAATTAATCCTGTAGATAATAGTTCAATGAATGATGAAATTTTAGAACTTTATTATGATTTAAAAACAAAAGCATTTTCAGCAACTCCTCCTAAGGAAATAGTTACTACTAGAAAAATTACTGCTAAGCCAGAAATGACTGTTAATCCTATGAAAGATACTGCTTGGAGTTCAACTAAGACTATTTTTATTGATATAACTAGTGGTAATGATTTTTTTAAGCCTAATGGGACATTATCATGTGGTTGGAGTGCTTCACAAACTGCTGAACCAGCATATACTACTATTAATTTGCAATATGGTGAAAGTGATAAAAGTATTTCTCATAGTATTTTAGGAAGTGGGTTAAATGGTAGCTATTTTTTATGGTTAAAGCCAAATATTTTTACTACTAGAGATTATAGTTTTAAAGGTGATGTTTATGGTCCTTATAATTATGATAATATAGCACCAACAATAACATTAAATGTAGAAAATGGGACTACATATGAATCTATTAAAGCTGCAAATGTAACAATTTCGGATACTGTTGGTGGCGGTGGTTTATCAGAAGCACCTATAAAAATATATTATAGATGGTCAACAACTCCAATATCATGTAATGACATGACTAGTTATATAATAATGGAACCGGAAAATGGAAGCTCTAATATTACACAAACAATAACTATAGAAAACAAGTCTGGCTCTGGAAAACTTTATATATGTAATAAGGATGAAGCAATAAGTGATAATGCTGGAAATGAAGTTGCAAAAGGAACTATATTAAGTAGTGATATGTATTTAGATAATGCAGCACCAACAATGACATTAAATGTTCCAAATGGAACAACATATTCGAAAAGTAAAACTGCAACTGTAACAATAGAAGATAAAAATGGAAGTGGGTTATCTAATACGCCTATAAAAATATATTATTCTTGGAATAAAGATAGTGGAAATTGTAATACTATGACTGATTATGTAACACTCACACCAAAAGTTGGAGATAATAAAATTACACAGACAATAACTATTGATAATAAAACTGGTCCTGGTACGCTATATATATGTAATAAAGATGCAGAAATAAAAGATAGAGCAGGAAATGTATTAGACCGAGAAACAATAACAGGTGCTATTATGTATTTAGATAATGAAAAACCTAAAATTATATCAACTATATATAACTATGATAGTAGTAAAACAAATAATGCAGGTTCTCAATTATATGCACCTTCAATTTATAAAAATGATACGAGAGTATATCTACCTGGTGATTGGAGTAAAACTGGAATAACCTATAAATTTGAAAGTAGTGCTTTATCAGGAATAAAAAATATAACATGGCGCTGGAGTAAAAGTAATTTATCAGAATATACGGATTCAGATTTTTCTGGTGGTTCATCAACTCCTTCTAGTGAATATGCATATTTAAAAGATAATGGTTTTAGAAGTGCTCAGTGGGAAGTTGAAAGTAATGCTGGTAACATCACTACTATTACAGTATTTGTTAAGATAGATACCATTACTCCTGCTGCAAATATAGTAGCATATAAAACTGGAACTAATACTCCAGTTACAAGTGGACAAGTGTCATCTAATGGATTAGACTTTATAATTACTAAAGAAACAAGTGGACCAAGCCCAGTTAAACTTTATTATTGTAAAGATGCAACAGGAAGTTGTACGCCAAATATAGAAGTTAATAATGGTAAAAGAATTGATAATTTTAAAACTCTTACGGGAAAATATTATATTAGATATATGGCAAAAAATGATGCTGGAAATAGTAGCAATGTAAAAACATATACTGCAAATGTTGCAAAGCCAACTACTACTACAACTACTAGAACTACTACAACTACAACGAAAAAAACTACTGTAACATGTAATTATGAAAAGGTATATTGTGGTTCAAATGGTTATAATTCTGGAGTATCTGGATGTTTTGTATTCAGCAATAAACCAATTCATCCATATATTGGTGGTGATACACTTCTTTATAGATATTATAGCGAAGCTTTTGGTACAATTGTATTACCACGTGCAGAACCTGGTAAAACTCAACAAATAACTGCGTATAGGTGGAACTTTGATGATTATGATATTTATGGATTTGGTACTTTAAAGAGTTTACATAATTATGGAGACCATGTGCCTGTATTAATAAGTCCTAAAAGTGATGCAAGTGCTTTAGACAAAAATCTTATCGGAAAAAAGGTAACTACACCAATTGAGCGTTATGATTATGTTTATACTCATTATGCATATTATATATTAGCAGATGTTTATCATCCTAAGGAATGTGGTTATTATATAGAGTTAATTCTTTCAGACTGGGATATTCCTTCTCCGCTTACGTACCATGCATGGTAGTGTTGTATAAGTTCGAGTTTAAAGGATATATTCATATCCAAATTGTTAATTTATTAACTATGAAAATGAAAAATATTTTCTTTGCCAATTAGTGTTGGTGAAAAAATGGTTTTAATAAAATCTAGTGTGAAGCAGAGATATAAAATGAAGTGATATAGTTAAAGTACACTTAAAATGATATTAACCTCGTTTCTTGGAATCTAGGAAACGAGGTTTTTTCTAGCAACAAAATGATTATATTCTCTATAACTAAAAGTCCTTAACTTTTCTAATAGGTTTATTTGATAATTCAAATTCTAAAGTATTAGTATTCATTAATAAATCATAAATAGATGATGCAATAAGCTCATATTTTTGAGCTAAATATTTATCTGATATTTTTCTTTGAACTGGAATATTACATTTTAAATTACTTAAATATTCTTGACCTTTAGAATTAAAACCTAATAGTTTTATATATTCTAATTTTAAATTATTTTTATCTTCTTTAGTAAGACCTATTAGTATATGAATAAGCATTCTTTGTATGCGATTATATGTATATCTTTTAGATTTTACTTTTTTAATTAATTCATCTATTGATTTAACATTATTTATTTCTTTTAATAGTTTATATTCTATTCCTTCATCAACTGTTAAATATTTATTTAAATTATGACTAGTTAAAATTTTATATTTAATTAAATTAAATAATAAATCATTATTAATAGATTTAATAAATGAATAGTAGGGTGTATAGTTAGAAATATCAATATTATTTTTAATTTTTTCTCTTATGTTAGAGGCACTTATTATTTTATCATTAGATGTAGTATCATGATAATCATTTGTTCTTTTAATAGAAATAGGAGTAATATTTAAGTTATTTTTAAGTATTGCTTTTATGTAAGATATGCCTAATAAATCATTAGGACTACTTATATTTATTCCAATAGATTTATTTAAAGCAGTTGGATAATTTATTCCTTTATTTAAATTATTTTTTAATTTTAAATTAAAATCTTCTTGTAATTCTATTTTAGCAATATTAGTAAGTAAATCTATATTATTACATTCAGAACCAAATATAATTTTATTACATTTTAATTTATCTAACATTAAAATAGAGTTTTCTGCAAAAATATCAGCAGATTGTGAACCAAAAACAAAGGGAAGTTCTAAAACAATATCAATATTATTTTGTAAGGCAATTTTTACTTTATCTTCTTTAGTTAAAATACTAATCTCACCACGTTCTAAAAAATATCCATTAAGAACAAGAATAATTAATGAATCTGGATACATTTCTTTTATTTTATTTATATGATAAATATGCCCATTATGAAAAGGGTTATATTCACCTACAATACCAATAATTTCCATAGTTCACCTCTTCGTATGTATTATAGCAAATTAGTTATTTAATGCAAATGTTTTAAAAAGTGTCGACTAAAAGTCTTAAAAATGGGTCAACAAAATTCTTAAAAATGGTTCAGCAAAACTTTTAAAAACGGATTAATAATATTGTTAGATAATAATAAAAATGCTATAATTTTATTGTAGATTAGGAGAATATAAATGCGTAGATTAAATATATATTTTATTCATAGTACTAAGTTTGATTATAGTAATTTATTATATAAAAAAGTTTTGTCAAGTTCAGTTTGTTTATCTCATAATTTAATATTACCAATGACAAATGATTATAAAGATAAATATACTAAAGATTTAATGGATAAAGCAGATATTATAATAGTAGAATTATCTAATCCTTCATTTGGACTAGGATTAGAACTTAGATATTTAACTAAATTTGATAAACCTAAATTATTTTTATCTTTAGATAATAAATATCCAAATAAATATAAAAAATTAGTTACTAATTTTAAAGAAACTAATGAAAGCAATTATATAAATACTATAGAAGAGTTTATTAATGAAAATGCTCATATAAATGAGAAAAAAGATAATACTATAACTTTAGGAGAATTATAGTTTAACTTCAAAGATGTGATAATTTATTAAAAAAGTGAGGAACAATAAGAAAAAAGTGTTTAAATCATAATTGGAAAGATTATTCAAATGGTAAAACAGCTTTTTACTAGATGGAGTATGAAGAGTAGGAAAAAGTAGTATAATTTAGTAGATAATACTATAAATCTTATATTTTAATTGATTTTAATACAGTAAATAATGAAATTAAAAATTTATTTTTTGAATATATTGAAAATTTAGATAGTTTTTTAATGTATCTATCTAAATATTTTGATGTTAAACTTTATGATAGAGAAAATTTAATAATATTTGATGAAGTTTAACTTTTTTCATGGGCTAGGAGTGTTATTAAATATTTAGTTGCTGATGGAAGATACGATTATAATGAAACAGCTTTTTTTAATTTTAATAAAAGAAAATGCTGCTTATATTCTAAATATAAATAAATATGAATATATGGTGGTATTATAATAATGAATTCTGATAAGTTAAAACCTATGACAAGCTAACGTAAATTTATGCAATTAATTTACTTAAATTTAACACTTGTATAAACTATTTATTTTATAGTATAATTGAATATGATAGAAAGTAGGTTAATACTTATGGTTAGAGATTTATTTATAAACTTAAAAAGAAATAAAGGTTTGATGTATTCTACAGTATTAAGTATTTTAGTATTATTATGTATTGCCTTAAATGTAACTTTTAGTGCTTTTACACAAAGTACTAATAACAGGGCAGCTAATATTAGAGTAGGAACTCTTACTTATAAAACTATTATTAATGGTAATGAAACTTTTATAATTGAAGCACCTGCTAATATGGTTACTAAAGAAAATGTTTTACTACTTAATCTAAATGAAATGGATACTAATTATGAGCTTACTTATAATGTATGTGATAGTGCATCTTGTGATAATGAAGTAAGTACAGTAGAGGGAGTAAAAGTAGAGTATTCTACTCTTACAAAAGATGGTATAACTGGTCAAATAAATATAAATGGTAATAAATCTATTAGATTAGTTATAACTAATGATACTGAAACAAAATATTATATTAAATTAGGTATTAATGCAGGATTTGCTCATAATGCTTTAACTTTAGATAGAGATATAACTGAAAAATATCCAGAAGATGATGCTTATATAGCAGCATATATAAACGGAGAGTTAAGTGATTCATTTCCAACATCTAGAGGTTATTTACCAAGTGTATCATGTGTTGTAGGAAATGGAAATATATCTAATGCTATAGGAACTGTTAAATGGGAGAATGGCAAATGGGTATTAAATGTTTTAAATATTGATACTGGTTTAACTAGATGTAATATTAACTTTAATCCTATAGGAGCATCTAGTTTAATATCTAAAATATTTGATGATTATGAAGTTAGTGAATCTCTAACAACGCCTGGTCAAAAAATAAGTGATGTAAATGAAGCAGTACTTGCAAGTGCAACAGATGATTATGGTACATCTTACTATTTTAGAGGAAATATTCAAAATAACTATGTTTTGTTTGCAGGTAAATGCTGGAAGATTGTTAGAATAGATGGAAATGGAAATATTAAATTATTCTTATGGAATGATGCTAATAGTTGTACAAGTACTTCAGATGCAGTAGTTAATGAGGGTGATGGTACAAGTGCATTTAATGATAAAGAATGGACAGGTTTAAAAAATATAGTAAATGGAGTAGAGGTTGCGGATGCTTTAGGTAGATCTGATGTATATACCTCAAATAGACCAGCGGGAATTGGCTTTATGTATGGGGACGTAATGGGAACAACATACAGTGCTGTTCATGCTAATACTAATGATAGTGATATCTTATCTTATTTAAAAACATGGTATAATCAAACGTTTACTTCTGATACATTAAAAGGAAAATTGGCTGATGTAATATGGTGTGGTGATAAATCGATTGCATCATATTCTGCAGGAACAGGAGTAGAATTTGGAACAGATACATACTTTAGTGCAAGAGGTAGATTATATGCTGAAGACGTAGAAGAGAATATGAATCCGTCATTAATTTGCCCAAATGATGCTAGTGGTGGAAACTTATCAAGATATACAGCGGCAAGTAGTGAGAACGATAATAATAATGCTAAAGGTAATGGAGCATTAAATGGATATAAAATAGGTTTGCTTACAGCTGATGAAGTAGCTTTTGCAGGAGCAAGATATAATACTGTTAATGCAAATTATTATTTAAATACGGGAGGATTTTATTGGACTATGTCGCCGGCTCACTTCAGTGCCAGTAATCACTTGTCTCGCGTGTGGCGCGTGGATTCGACGGGTTACTTGTACGGCAGCTACGTTGCGAATGGCTACGGGGTGCGTCCGGCAGTTTCTCTAATATCGACGGTTGAGGTTTTAGGAGGCGAAGGCACAAGTTCTGACCCATACATAATTAAAGAAACGTAAGATGAAATATAAAGCCGTAATCGAAAAATCGATAAATATTTGCACCAAACCTTTGGGGCAAATAAATGGTGAATTAATGTTGAAATGAAAGCTATAGGTTACATTATAATTTAATGTAATTGTTAGTATAGAAAGTCATAAATATGTCAAAGTTAAAAAGTCATAAATTTAGGGGCTGTTTAAATATGGTGTAAATCAGAGATATGAGAAATTATCTCTGTTTTTTATGTTGTTATTATTTTGCAAAAAAATATATTTTCACTTTTAAAAAATTTGTACATAAAAATTTGAGATTTTACCTAGTTTTCCACAAAATGCAAGAGTTATTAACAAAATGCAAAAATAAAAAAGGAAATAAGGTCTTTCCCGGTAATATAAATAGTAGAGGATGAAAACCTCTAGCACGTGCTTACATATGAAAGGATGAAAATGAATAAAGAAAATATTACCGAAAAATATCTAGAAGATTTAGATAATGGATTAGTTAAGAATAAAAATGGAGTTATAATATCTATGCCTGATTT
>CAJOQL010000019.1 GCA_905236935.1 uncultured Bacilli bacterium | reverse complement strand
GGCCCAACAGGAGCAACAGGTCCAACAGGAGCAACGGGTCCAACAGGAGCAACAGGTCCAACAGGAGCAACAGGCCCAACTGGGGAGGCAGGCCTAACAGGAGCAACAGGTCCAACAGGAGCAACAGGTCCAACTGGAGCAACAGGTCCAACTGGAGTCACAGGTCCAACTGGAGCCACAGGACCTACAGGTGAAGCAGGAGAAACTCCAACATTAACTATTGGTACAGTTACAACTGGTGCACCAGGAAGCGCTGCATCAGCTACAATAACTGGAACATCTCCTAACTTTGTATTAAATTTAACTATTCCACAAGGTCCAACAGGTCCATCTTGTGATGAAAATAATAATATATGAAAATAGTTGTTTATGCAATAACTAAAAACGAAGAAAAATTTGTTAATCGTTGGTTTAATTCAATGAAGGAAGCCGATGAAATATATGTCTTAGATACAGGTTCTACTGATAATACAGTAGAGCTTTTAAAAGAGCTGGGAGTAAATGTTAAAAGTGAAATAATTAGTCCATGGAGATTTGATACAGCTCGTAATAAATCTTTAGAAATGGTGCCATTTGATGCTGATATATGTGTATGTACTGACTTAGATGAAATATTTGAACCAGGTTGGCGAAATCATTTAGAAGAAGAATTTATTGGTGCTAACAGACTAAGATATAATTATATTTGGTCTTTTGATAAATATGGGAATCCGGCTGTTAATTTCTATCAAGAAAAAATACATTCTAGAGATGGATATGTTTGGGTTAATCCTGTGCATGAAGTATTAAAATGTAATTTAGATAATGAAATAGTTAAAACTACTGATTTGATAATATTAAAACATTATCCTGATAGTACAAAGTCTCGAAGTTCTTATTTGCCTTTATTAGAACTTGCTGTTAAAGAAGATCCTTCTAATGATAGAAATATGCACTATTTAGGCAGAGAATATATGTTTTACGGAGAGTATGATAAAGCTATTGAAGTTTTAAAGAAACATTTAGAAATGCCTAGTGCTACTTGGAAAGAAGAAAGATGTGCATCTTTAAGATTTATTTCAAGATGTTATAAATTAAAAGGTGATTATGATAATGCTTGTTTTTACGGATTAAAAGCAATAAATGAGTGTTCTTATGTACGTGAAGGATATTTAGAATGTGCATATGCATATTATTTAGAAAAAAATTATTTATTGTGTTCAATCCTTTTAGAATCTGCTTTAAAAATAAAAAGTAATACTAAGGTGTATATTAATGAACCTGCTTGTTATGATGGAACAATAGAAGATTTACTGGCAGTTTGTTATTATTATTTAGGAAAATATGATAAAGCTAAAATATATATTCAAAAGGCATTTGAATTAGATCCGGAAAATACGAGAATTATTAATAATAGAGAGATAATTAATGGTGTGAGTTAATTGTCTCTTTTCTTTTACTTTTAAGGTAATTTATGATATATTTTTATCGTGATGTTTATGAAGAACTTAATTGATGCATATTTAGGGGATGCAGTGTATGAATTGTATGTAAGGAAGTTTCTTATAAGTAAAGGAATAGGTAAGGTTCATGATTTACAAACTGAATCTTTAAAGTATGTTAGTGCTGTAAGTCAAAGAAGAATTTTAGAAGATTTAATAAATAAGAATATTTTGACAGATGAAGAAATTATAATAGTTAATCGTGGGAGAAATGCTGATAGTCATAAAAGTAAAACTACTGATGTACAAACATATCATAAATCAACTGGATTTGAATGTTTAATTGGTTATTTATATCAAAATGATAAAGCAAGACTTGAAGAGTTAATGGAGGAAGTATTATGCGCGTAAGTGGTAAGAATGTATTTAATGAACTTGATTTAAAAAATGTTAGGAAAGTTTATCTTGCTAATAATTTTAAGGACCAAGAAATAATGCAAAAAATTAAAAATAATAATTTAAAGTATATTTTAACAGATAGTAAAATTATGGATAAGATGAGTCCACATAATCAAGGAATAATTATTGAAATTAATGATTATGAATATGGCAGTATAAATGATATTGAAAGTACTGATAATTATGTTTTAATGTTAGACCATTTAGAGGATCCTCATAATTTTGGGGCGATTATTCGTTCTGCTGAGGCAAGAGGAGTTAAACATATTATTATTCCTAAAGATAGGTCAGTTATTGTTAACGAAACAGTTATGAAAATAAGTACGGGAGCGATTTCAAGAGTAAATATTATAATGGTAAATAATTTAGTTAATGCGATTAATACTCTTAAAGATAAGGGATTCTTTATTTATGCGGCTGAAGCTGATGGAGAAGATTATCGTAAGGTTGATTATGCTGATAAAGTTTGTTTAATAATTGGTTCTGAAGGTTTTGGTTTATCTAGATTAGTTAGAGAAAATTCTGATGTTATTTTAAGTATTCCAATGAAGGGAAAAGTAAATTCGTTAAATGCATCAGTAAGTGCAGGAATATTACTTTTTGGGATTGGTGAGTAATGGAATTTAGTGATGAAGAACTAACTGTAATGGTATGTGAAAATGATGAAGATGCTAAGGATGTTCTTTATGAAAAATACAATTATATAATAGATATTATTATGTCTAAATATAAAAAAAGTATTTATGGATTAGGGTTAGATTATTCTGAGGTTAAGCAGGAGGCTTTAGTTGCATTTTCTGATGCTTTAATTAGATATTCTAATGAGAAAGATACTAGTCTTCCTACATTTATATCTGTGGTGGTAGAAAGAAAGATTCAAAATTGTATTAGAAATGCTGATACTATAAAAAATAAGGTTCATAATGAATCTTATAGTTTAGAACAAGAATATGAAACTTTTAAGAGACCATTAGAGGAAATTATTGGAGATAATAAAGAAAATCCTTTATTTAAAATGGAAAATGAAGAACATTATAAGGAATTACTTAAAAGTATTAATGAATCCTTGTCACCTTTTGAAAAAGATGTTTATGATTTAGTAATTAATGAATTTAATTATATTGATATTGCTAAGATTTTAAACAAAGAACCAAAACAAATAGATAATACTATTCAAAGAATTAGAAATAAAATAAAAGATTTACTGTAAAGTAAAATGTAAAATTAAATCTAATGATTGTAAATTAATTAATTCTTATTATAATAGAATTCTGAAAAGAGGAATAATTATGACTCAAGAAGATAAAAACATTGATGGAAGTATATTAAAGATTTTATTAATTATAAGTGTAGTTGCAAGTTTTATTATTACTGTATTTACAAGACTTAATATTGATTCTTATGTTAAATTAGTTATTGTACCAATAATGGTAGTATTAGGAAGTTATACAATTTTTGTAAATAGTTTACATGTTAAGTTAAATAAGAAAGCTTATATTTATTTGGCGTATATATTATTAGTGTTAAATAGTTATTTTATTGTGCCTATTGCAGAAATTAATAAGTATTTAAATATAATTATAGTTCCTATTTTAACTTCAATTTATATTTTTAAATTAATTAATCCTAATTATACTATTAATATAAATGTATTTAAGTGGTTTGTTAAGTTTATTCCAGGTTATTTATTTTCAAATACAGAGTATATTGAAGAATCAATAAAAGAATTTAAAGGTAAAGATGATAAGTTTAAAGATGTAATTAAGGGTTTAATAATTGGGATTCCATTATTAGCCATACTATTAATATTACTTACTAAAGCTGATAAATATTTTAGTTCATTTATTGGAAATATCTTTTCTTCTTTTAATTTTGAAATAAGTATTGATACGTTATATCAAATTGGAATTACTATAGCATTATCATTTATTTTTATATTTTCGACTTGTATTAATATTTATCAAAATAGAAAAAATAAAGATTTTGAAAGGACTAAGATTACAGTAAGTAATATAATGAGTTATATTATTTTAAGTTTAGTTAATTTAGTATATGTTTTATATTTAGTATCAGAAATATCTAAACTTACTACTAATTTCTTAAATGTACCAATTGAGTATACTTATGCAGAGTATGCTAGAGAAGGATTTTTTGAACTTTTAGGAGTATCAACAATTAATTTTGTTATTTTAATATTTTATTTAAATTTTGTAAGTAATTTGAAAGATAAAAAGTATGTAAAGTATTTATTATTATCTACTATAGTATTTTCAATATTTATAATTTGTAATTCATATTATCGTATGGGATTATATATTTTTGAATATGGTTTTACTGTTCTTAGATTACAAGTTATATTGTTTTTAGCATTAGAGTTAATCTTTTTTGGATTTTTAACTTTGAAGTTAAATAATAAGCTTAAAAACAATAATAATTTAAAGTATTTGTTAATAATGCTTATTATTTATTTTTTAAATATTTATTTATGTAATGATTTATTTGTTAATTTTATAAATGATTTATGGGGAAAATAATATTTAAAGATATTGGCTTAACTTCTAATGGTAGTTAGGTTTTTTTAATTGTTTGGTTAATTTTTGTAATTAAAGGTAAGTAAGTTAGAAAATTGTAAAAAATATTTTATTTCTAAACTAAAATAAGTGAAAAATGGCTTGAATATACTGAATGTTTATGGTATATTACATTTAACGGAGCACGAAAGTGTTTTTTATTTGAAATAATAAGGAGAAGTTATGGCTAAAGTAAAAGAAGAAAAGGTTAAAAAAATTAAGAATGAAAAGGTAAAAGAAAAAAAGACAAAAAAGGATAAAAAATCTTATGTAAGTGAAGTAAGAGCTGAACTTAAGAAGGTTAAATGGCCTACTAAAAGTGAAATGGTTAAACATAGTGTAGCAGTTATTGTTTTTATTCTTATTTTTGGATTATATTTTTATGGACTAGATGCACTTTTTGCATGGATTAGTTCACTAGTAAAGGGGTTATAAAATATGGAAAAAGAATGGTATGTTGTTAATACTTATTCAGGACATGAATATAAAGTAAAAGAAAAACTTGAAATGCGTACTGAATCAATGGGGTTTCAAGATAATATTTTTAGAATTATAGTACCTGAAGAAACAGTTAAGGAAACATCTAAAGATGGAAGCATTAAAGAAAAGAAAGTTAAAATATTCCCAGGTTATATTTTAGTTGAAATGATTATGACTGATGAAGCTTGGTATATTGTTAGAAATACACCAGGTGTTACAGGATTTATTGGATCAAGTGGAAAGGGTGCTAAACCAACTCCATTAAAACCACAAGAAATTGATAAAGTGTTAGCTAGTATGGGTATGACTAGAATGGATGTTGATAAAGAACTTACTGTTGGAACTAAGGTATCTATTGTTGATGGACCATTTAAAGGTATGGAAGGCACTATTGATAGCTTAGATATTGAACATTCAACACTTACAGTATTGATAGATTTATTTGGACAAGAAACACCAGTTGAGGTTGAATTATTCCAAGTTTCTGCACTTAACTAATTCTTTAGTTAAGTTTTTTTATTATAATTAGTCATTAGGGGGGTTAAAATGAGCGAATATTCTTATATAGTAAAATATTTATCATATCTTTGGAATAATGCATTATTAGTTTTATTAAGCACTGAAGCATTAACTCAAGTTTATAAAGGTTATATGCTTAATAAAAAGTATAAAGTTAATGATTTTAGCATGATTGTTTCTCCAAAGCTTAATGTAAAAAATACGAATGTTAATCTGAGAGAAGATATATCTTCAGAAGTAAAAGAAGAAATATATAAATTTATAGATGTTATTTTTAAAAATTTTGAATTACCAGTTTTAGTTAATTTTTTTAATAATATTAATGGCTTATGTGTAAAAGAAGGTAAAAGTAAACATTCGAGTGTTTATAATGCTTATTTAAATAGTATACATTACAATTATATTGGGACTATTTATCATGAATTATTTCATATGAGTAGTACACATTTAGAAAGTGATGGGGATAATATAAATTGTTTTACTGGATTTAGCTTTATTAGTGTTAAATCTCAAATTTTTTGTATGTGTAAATTGGGTGTTAGTTTAAATGAAGGTTATACTGAACTTTTAACTGAGAGATATTTTTTAGATGCTTTTAATAATACATCGGATTATTATATGGTTGAAAGAAATATTGCTAGTTATGTAGAAAAAATAGTTGGAAAATCATTAATGGAAAGATTATATTTAAATGGTAATTTAAAAGGCTTAATTGATGAATTAAATAAGTATAATTCTTATGAAGAAATTACTCAGTTTTTTACTAATTTTGATTTAGCTTTTACGTATCTTAGATTAAATTCTTGGCTTGTAACTACTAAGATTAAAAAGGTACAAGAAAGTTTAGCAAATGTTTATAAATTTTTAATAAGCTCATATATTAATAAGTTAAAGATAGATTTAAATAATAACAGAATAACTATCGAAGAACTTTTTGATTTATCAGCTCAATATATAAAGTCATTTAATAATTATTTTGTTTATGATGGGATAAATTATCGGGTATTAAATGCTAAAGATTTAAATAAAATACTTGATGATTTAGATGAGTTTGTAACATCTTATTGTTCAAAAAATAAAAATAAGGTTTATATTAAAGAAAAGAAATGTAGATAATATGAAAAATAAGGAAATATTAAATGAGATGTTTAAAATATATGGAAAACCAAGTGTTGATTGGATGGGTTTTGAAGTAACAAATAATAATCCAATAACTTTTCACCATATAAAAGAAGAACGTAGTGGCGGAAAAGAAACAGTAGATAATGGAGCGTTACTTACGAAAAGTAGTCATAGTAAACTTCATAAAATTGAAAAAAGTAATTTAGAATTGTATACAGAATATAAATATTGGTTTAGAATAATTAATGATATGAGGTGTGCACCTACTGAAGAAGTTATGGAAGTTATTTATTCTTTAAAAAAACGTTTAAAAGCTACTTTAGAAGTTGATAGGATAGTTAAAAGGGATGCTAAAACTTATTATCGGGTAAACTTTAGGTAATTTTATTTTTGGGGGATTTGAATATGAAAAATAAAGAAGTATTAGAAAAAATGTTTAAAATATATGGGGAACCTAGTATTGATTGGATGGGTTTTAAGGTGACAGATAATAATCCAATAACTTTTCATCATATTGTTGAGGAAAGAAATGGTGGAAAGACTAATATTCGAAATGGAGCTTTACTTACTAATTATGCTCATCAAGAACTTCATAAATTAGAAATTAGTGATAAAGAGTTATATGAAGAATATAGGTATTGGTTTAAGATAATAAATGAAATGAATTGTCCACCAACTAAAAAAGTTATGAAAAACATGAGATATTTAAAACTTAGGTTTATAACGGCTATTCAAGTTAATGAAATTATCAAAGAAGAAATGAATTTTTATGAAGAATGTTTAAGAAAACAAATTACTTCATTTTCAAGTAAAAAACACTTTTTAAGAAGAAATTGTAATTTAGGTAAGAACTTGGTTAAAAAGTAGGAAAAACCTATTGAAAATACGTGAAAGTTGTGATATTATCTTAACTGCAATTATATATTTTAATTGTAACTAAGTGGCGGGGAATGCGGATTAGCCCATACCACTAAGCGAAAATATGAAAGGATGTGTTTTTCGTGGCAAAAGAAGTCGTAAAGAAAATTAACTTACAAATTCCTGCTGGTAAAG
>CAJOQL010000018.1 GCA_905236935.1 uncultured Bacilli bacterium | reverse complement strand
TCTACACATACTACATCATTAGCATCACCATCATTTTGACTACTTAAACCAAGTTCATATCTTGTTTTTGCATCACCTTTTGAGCAAATATACTGTGATGGCTCCGCATCCATAGATTGAGTTCTTACACACATATTATCCTTTAATTCAAATTCATCATGACAAAATAATTTATCTGTTTCATCACTAGCAACCTCTTCATAGCATTTACCTTTATAATCATAATATCCATTTGGACATACCTCTCCGCTAGTAGCAGCTTTTTTACTTATTTCTTTAACGCAAGAATTTCCATCAAGAGTATATCCAGAATCACAATATCTACCAGATTCTTTCATTTCTTTTAATTCACTTACCGGTTTATTTTTAATATCTTCTATTTTTAAATCACTATTTGATTTAATTACTTCACTTAAATAAGCAGCTTTAGCAGCAGTAATTCCAAGTTCTTTAGCATTTTTTTCATCTTTTTTAGTAACTTCAGGCACTATAACATTTACTGGCATATGTCTTTCATCAAATAATGAAAACAATTTTCTTTTTACTTTGTCTTCGTTTAATTTTCCATTTATATGTAATAATATTACATATTCTTTTCCTTCACTATCAACATTCTCAATTATCTTATCCGAAATTGCCATTAATACTTCATCAATGTTTTTATTCTTATAATCATTCGATATTAGTTCTTCAGCATCATTATTTAATGCAACAGCATATATGACTTTCTCATCTTTATTAAATTTTATTTCAATGCTTGGATTTATATCTAATGTAATAGTGGATACTGTTCTATTATTAAAAATAATAAATCCTATAATTCCTATTACTAATAATAAAAAAACTATAATAGGAATTAAAAACTTTTTTTTCATAAGCACTCTCCTATATTAATTATATCATTTATACTTTTAGATATAAACTGTTGAAAAAAAACTCATTACTATTTCAATACAATATAATAGTATTAAAAATCTGACTAAAATAAATAATTACATAAATAGACGAAATTTTTAAAAAACTATAGAGCTTTTTAAGTCTGTAAATAAATCCATATTAAAGATTTTTTATTTTACTATTCTTTATCTAAAATATTTTAAAAATTTATAAACCGATAAAATTTATTAATTAAATTTTATTTACTATTATTTTATTTATATATCCATCTTCATCATAATTTAAAGATACTTCATATTTACCATCTAAAGCATGCTTTATATTTATTATTTCATCTTCATTAATTGTTTCAGTTCCATTAAAAACAAGAACAACTTTTCTTTCATAGATTTTATTGCTTTGTATTATTTCATCTAAAGTACTTTCTAAGAAAAAAGCTGATTTGGTTCCATTATCATTTACAAATTGAAAATTAAAAAAATCTTTTTTTACACTTTCTTGTTGCTTATTAACTTTCTTTTCAATTTGTTTTTGATTATCATCCATTGTTTTTTCACTCTTACTCATATTATTTGTAAAAGCAAAACAAATTATCAATACAAAAATAATAACAAATATAATTATAGGAATAAGCATAAATTTTGATATATGTTTAAATATTCCTAAACCTTCATTTAAGACATCTTTAGCATTATCATCAAGCTTTATATTAACATTTAAAGATTCATTTAGTTTGTATCTAGATCCACAATGGCTACAAACAGCATATTCATTATTATCTTCTATTTCTAATCCAGCTCCGCATGATGAGCATTTTAAATTTTTCATAAATAACCTCCATTTTATATATGATAACTTAATATTATATCTTATAAACTTTTACATTTAGAATTACATTCCATTATAAATATTTTATACTATTAATTTTTAAAAAATATTATCAAATTTGCTTTGTTAGCATTCTAGAATTGTATATTAGTTTTTCTTAGAATTGCCAATAAATTAATAAGATTATTAGATAATTTAAACATTAAAATCATTCTTTTGCTTTATTTTTTAAATATGCTACAATTGTTGAAATCAAAACAACTATTTGAAATATAATTGCTGAATAAGATACATGAATTACAGCATATATTAACCAACATGCTGCTGATATTATACCTAAAAATCTAATTGTATTTTCATCTTGGCTTAAAAAAGAAGTAAATGTTAATAAACAACCAATTACAGGAAATATAGAATAAATATTTTCATATGATAAATATGACATAAAAATTAGTAATAATATAAGTAAAAGTACTAATACTTTTTTCTTTTTTTCATTCTCAGATATAAAATGTATAAGAATTAGGGCTACAAAACCTAAAACATTACACATGGTACCCGTTAATGCATCTAATAAAAAGTAATGAGTAGTAAATCCAATATAAGCAAGTATTTGAAGATATAATATTTCTTTTTTACTTTTTTTAAAATAACTATAAGCAAGTAAAGAATAACCTACAGTTCCCAATATTTGTGATATTATAAATTTCATATATGCTTCACCTCATATAACTTTTTAATAAAAAGATTTTAAATGACTTTTTCACTAGCATTAAATAATCTATTTTAATTCTTCACTTTTACTTTATAAGTATCTCTTTTAATAGTAATATCAAAAGTTCTTTTTTCTCCACTAGGTGATTCAAGTACAAATTCAGTTTTTCCTGCTTTTTTAAATTCAGCATGAACCATCCAATCTTCAATCCCTTTTTCATACCTTATACTCAAATTTCCATATTTTTTATCAGTTAAATAAACTTTATAAGTATCATCAAATTGATATTTTTTTCCATTTGATATAATATCAGTTCTATAAATATATGGATTTATTAAACTTGAAATTATTGCAATAATTATTATTATTCCACTCATTAATAATCCACCATTTTTAGCTATTTTATTTTTAAAAATTGCTAATGGGTAAATGATTAAAGTGATAATACAAAAAATAGTAGTTAAAATATGTCTTGGAAAAGAAAACATAGCTTGTGAAAAATAATTATTTAAATGATATCCAAGAAAAACTAACATTGGACTAAGTATTAATAACCCCCACCACTTATCTTTTTTCATAAAATATCCAACATATCCCATCGGTAAACACGCAATTGTCCATATAAACCAATATTTATAATATGCTCTAAATAAATTACTACCATTAAAAGCATCTTGAACTAAGTAAATGATTGGTTGACTTATTAAGAAGAAAATAAAACATTTAAGAGCAGAATCTTTTGCAGATTTACTATTCATTATTATAAATATTCCAAATAATATCCACACTTCAAATGTCACTAAAATATCACTAAAAGAAGTATTTACTGCAATAGGCAGCATAGCCATAACAGCACTATATATTCCAATAACAATTCCCATAATAATTACTTTTTGCCATGTTAAATTAATACCACCAAATAATTTTTTCATTAATATCCCACTTTCTTAATTTTTATTATATCAAAAACTATTAATATTTTAATACACTTTTTAATTTAATTAATTTATCCACTAAATTAAGGATTTAAAATTTTAGAAATAATAACTTTAAAAATAAATACTTTTTTAATATTTTTTTACTATTGTTAAAATATTCTTTAAATCTTTATACTCATAAAATACTTCATCCATCATTTTTTTTACAATAAATATTCCAAGACCACCAATTTCTCTTTCACTTACATCTTTACTAGTATTCGGTTCCATTATTGTAAGTGGATTAAATGGTATCCCATTATCTTCAAATACAATTGAAATTATTCTTTTATTTAAATCAATAGTTAAATCAATAAATATACATTTTTCTCTTTTATCTGTTATATCTTTATAGCTATATTTAGCAATATTAGAAAAAAGTTCATCAATAACTATATAATATTTCTTTACATTTTCTAAACCTACTATTTCAGCTATCGAATCAGTAAAATATTCAAAAACATTATTTATTTCATTTACATCAGCTTTAAAAGTCTTTTTTAATTCAATTAAATTATCATTATTAATTTTTGGTGATAACTCTAAACATAATAATAGCCTTATTAAATAAACCTTCCATATTAGCCTCCTTCAATAATTATAACATATTTTTTTATATCATCCTAATTGTTAACTAATAAAAAGATTGGAATATTCCAACCTCTATTCAATGTTAACTCCTTTATTTAATTCTTTTTTACAAATTATACTCATAAGACCAATAATAATTAAATAAAGAGTAATTGCTAAAATAATTAATAATTTAAGAGAACTAGTATCTAATAATATATTACTAGTAAATAAATTCATAATGCCTTCATTAAATAAACCCACCATAAATACTAAAAATAATACCATACTTTGAGATAATAAATATGCTATAAAACCAAATAATATTGAAAAACCGGTTTTAGCATTATTCTTTTTGTTTCCAAGAATAATTCCTAAAAAACCACACTGAATAGCATTAAATACTTCTAAAAAAATAACAGTCATAAAACTTATAACAAATGCCCAAGTATTAAAGTCCAAACCAGTTGTAATTGTACTTATTAAGTTTTTTAATTCAAGCCATCTATCTTTTGTATAATATGTAATAAACAAACTTAATAATATTATTAAAAAGCCAATAATAAAGAATAATAAAGTTTGAATAAATTTAGAATTATAAATTTCATTTTTAGTTACAGGAAGTGTATGAGTTAAATATGCTTCATCTTTATAAATTGAATCTCTAAATCTTATCCAGCTTCTCATCATAGTATTTATTAAAATATTACCTATCATAGCAAACATACAACCAACACTTATTTGACTAAGAACTTTTATCATTACTGTTTCATTTAAAGAGAATAATATTCTTGTAGTTACACTAAAAAATAATGCTAAAAGATAAAAAACGCTCATATTTTGAATCATATATTTTAAATCATATTTAAGTAATTTCTTTAGCATTTGAACATCCTCCTAAAAATTTCATCAATTGATGATTTTTCTTTATTTCTAAGTTTATCAGCTTCACTTTGTAGAATAATTTCACCATTATTAATAAATATTACTTCATCTAAAATTCTTTCTATATCGTATATTAAGTGAGTTGAAATAATTATACTTGCATTTTCATTAAAATTAGAAAGTATAGTATCTAAAATATAATCTCTTGTAGCAGGATCAACCCCACCAAGAGGCTCATCTAATATATATAAATCTGCATTTCTTGACATTACAAGAACTAATTGAACTTTTTCTTGCATTCCTTTACTCATTTTACTTAATTTTTGATTAATATCAATATCTAAATCATTTAATAATCTTTTAGCTTTATTATCATCAAAATTATCATAAAAATCTTTAAAATAGTTTATTACCTCAAATACTTTCATTTGTTTATTTAAGTAGGTTCTTTCTGGTAAATAAGCTACTACTTTTTTAGTCTCAACGCCTAATTTTTGACCTTTAATTAAAATTTCTCCTTTAGTAGGTGTTAATAAATCATTTATTAATTTAATTAAAGTAGTTTTGCCAGCACCATTTTTGCCAAGTAATCCAATTATTTTGCCACTTGAAATAGAAAAATTTACATTTTTAAGTATTTCTTTATTATCAAAAGATTTATTTAAGTTTTTAACCTCTAAAAGTTCCATATTATTCATTTATCCCTTCTAAATATTTAATTGAATCTGCCTTTCCTAATCCAATTTTTTTCATTCCACAAATATAGTTTTTAGCAAGAGTAATAGCATATTCATCTTTTAATTTTTCAATTAATTTTTCATCTTTAGTTACATACTTACCATTTGTTCTTTCCGTATAAATAAGTTTCTGACTTTCTAACTCAGCAAGAGCTTTTTGCATTGTATTAGGATTAACTTTAAAGATAATAGCAAATTCTCTAACCGATGGAAGTTTATCTCCACATTTAAAAGTTTTAGAAATTAAATAAATTTTTAAATATTCTAATACTTGAACATATATTGGAATATTATTGTCAAAAGATAATTCCATTTTTCCTCCGCTGTATTATTTGATTAATACAATAATATTGTAACTTAGCTTATTTTGTATGTCAATATATAATTTTTAATAATAATTAATATATTCTTGCAAAAATAAACAAATAAAAACTAAAGTAAAACTTCTCACTTTAGTTTCAACTTAGCAAACTTTTGCTCCTGCTCCAGTGCCTTCTAAAATACTTCCTTTAGTAATAATTGCCTTATCATTATTAACAGTTAAAATATATTCTTGATATAAAACATCATTTTTACCTAGAATTCCATTTTTATTAACGCTATTTTCAGCACATCCTATATAATGGACTTTATCATTATTTATTACATATGCCCCGGCATTATACAATATAGAATTCTTATCAGTTACCCACATGCTTGCTCCAGAAATAAATTCAATTCTTTTTATTTCTTTACCTTTTTCATTAGTTATATAAGGATTTGTTACTCCGTCAAATTGATAGTTATCTTCTTCAATTAATAAAACAAAATAATCTTTATCATTACCTTTTAATACTTTAATATTATTTTTATTTAAAGTTTTTTTAAAATTATTTTTACTATTATATTCGTAAATTGGATGATATCCTTCTACTAAATTATTATTTATTTTAACATTTATAGAAGTTATATTGTAAATAAAATCATCATTTTCTTTTTGTTTTTTAATCTGTTCTTCATCTAATTTTTCCGCAGAAATATATGGTTCAGTAACATATTCAAAAGTAATTGTATTGTTTTTACCATTAGCATACAGATTAAATGTATCTTCATCTTTAGAATATTTTTCAATATATTTTGTATTTTCTTTAATAGGTTTATTATCTTCTTTATCTTCCTTATTTTTATTATCAGTTATATCTTTTATTAAAACATTATCAGGAATATATTTTTTCTCACAAGTTACATTAATATTAGCATTCTCTCTTTTATAAGAACAATTATATATATTTCCTGCCATATGTTCACAGATTTCTACTTTAGAACACATTTCTTTAAAACCATTTTTTACAAGCCCCGGAACATTAATTATGCCAAAAACAAATATTAATAATACCGCAATTAATCTAATAAAAATAGTGATAGATGATAAAATAATTCCTGCAATAGCAAAACCAATATTTCCATTATTTTTCTTATTATTGTTAAATCCGATAATTGAAAGTATTAGACCAATTAAAGGAAAAATAAAAGCTATAATAAGACCTACTAAACCTAAACCATCTCCTTGTTTTTCATTATCCATATTTACCTACTTTCTCTTATTATAATAGCACAAAGTTAATTCTCTTTTTAACTTATTTTCATCTTTTTCCATAATCAAATACTCTATTCTTTGTAATTCCATATAATAAGCATACATCAAATTAGCTAAATTAGTTTTTAAATGAACATTATATGTTCCATCATAAAACATTCCTCCAAGTTCATAATCTGTTATAAATTTATTAATCATATCTTTAGCTACAATTAAATAATTATTAGTTGTTAAAATATCTAATTTTGATATTTTATTACGTTTTCTATTTCCTTCATAAAAATAAAAGTGTTCATCAATTATTTCTTTCTTAGGATCAAAATCTTTATAATTTAAAATACTTATTTTATTAATCATATCTTTAATTAAAGATGAAATACTATCTAAAAAATTTAAATAAATACCACTAAAAACATCATTTACATAAATATCACTTAAACTTGAAGAAGCAATCTTAATCATTTCCTCATAATTATCTACTAGTTCAATACCATTCATATACCTATAATATGCTTTAATTAAATTACCCAATGTTGTATCAATATTAAAATAGTCTTTATCATAATCAGGCATGCTAAATAAGCTTCCTAAATTATTTTCTTTTAATATTTGTTCAATAATTATTTTAAAATAATCTAATAATTTATAATTTATTCTTAAACCTAACTCATCACTTCTTAATATATCATCATCAATTTTAAATATCTCTATTTTTTCTTCTACTTCTAGATTTTCATATTTTAAATAAGCTTCAAAATTAGTTAAATCAATATTACTAATAACTTTATCTAAAAGATTTGGTAAAGCTTCACAGAAAAAATATTCTTCAAATAAAGTTTTATAATCTTTTTCGTCAATTTCACATTTTTTTATTCTTTCATTCATCAATTTATATAAATTTTCCATAACTACACCTAAATTAAATTTCCGATTATTCCAAAACTAATAATCATCATAATAATGCTTGCCATAATAACTCCAATAATAGCAGCTAGTAAAGCTTTTTTCTTATCCATTCTAAGTAAAGTAGCAATTAAGCATCCAGTCCATGCACCAGTTCCTGGAAGTGGAATACCAACAAATAAGACTAGACCCCAAAAACCATATTTTTCAATACTTTCTTTTTTATCATTTCCTTTTCTTTCACAGAATAAAACAAACTTTTTTAAAATATTATGTTTTTTCATAAAATCAAAAACATAATCTAAAAACCATAATATTAATGGAATTGGTATTAAATTACCAATCATACAAATTATATAAGATGGTATTGGGTCAAGTCCCAGAAAGGATGCTGCTAAAAGCCCACCTCGAAGTTCTAAAATAGGCATTAAAGAAATAATAAATATAATGATATATTTTATACTTAAAGCACTACTTGTTCCAAATAATCCGATTATCCATTTAACTAGCTTTTCACTCATAATTATCCTCACATATCTTTTCTAATGCACTAACTACACCAATTTTACCATATTCGTACGATAAACTTCCTTGTTGGTATGCAATGAAGGGTTCTCTTATAGGTGCATCACAAGAAAATTCTATGCTTGATCCATCAGTAAAAGACCCACTTGCCATTATAATATCATTATCATACCCAGGCATAGAAGTTGGTTCTGGTTCAAAATGAGCGTCTATAGCACTAAATGCTTGAATCATTTTAACATATTTAATTAGTTTATCTCTATCATTAAAAACAATACCAAGAACAATATCATTTGTATTATCATTAATAGTTTTAAATCTTAGTTTTTTACAAAGTTCACTAGTTAAAAGTTTAACTTTTAAAGCATTTGCAACTACCATTGGAGCAAAATATAATCCTTCTAAAAATGAACGATTTTGATTTAGGGATGGACCTACTTCACTACCAAGACCAGGGCTGGTTAATCTTTCAGCACATAAATCTACTAACTTTTCTTTTCCTACAATATATGCACCATTATTAGCAATTCCAGCGCCTAAATTTTTAATAAGAGAACCAACTACAATATCTGCTCCTACCTCAGTAGGCTCGATTTTAGAACATAATTCACAGTAACAATTATCTACAAATATAATAATATTTTTATTTATTTCTTTAATAAACTTTATTACCTGTGCTAGTTTATCAATAGATATTGTTTCCCTATCACTATAACCTAAAGATCTTTGAATATGTACCACTTTTATTCCTTCTAAGTTTTTACTTATAGCATCATAATCAAAATCATTTTTAATTAAATCAACATATTTATAATTAATTCCAAAACTTTTAAGTGAACTCTCATTAGGAACAATACCAATAACTTTATGAAGAGTATCATAAGGAAGACCAGTAATTGATAAAAGAGTATCCCCAGGTCTAAGCAAACCAAATAATGCTACAGTTAAAGCATGCGTACCACTTACAAATTGATTTCTAACTAAAGCACTCTCCGCTTTAAAAACATCTGCATAAATTCTTTCAATTTTATCTCTGCCTGTATCTCCATAACCATACCCACTAGTTCCATTAAAATCACTAGCTTGAAGTTTTTCTTTATGGAAAGCATCTAATATTTTTTTACTATTATATAATGTAACCTCATCTATATTTCTAAAATTATCATTTAAAGATTCTTCAACTTCTAAAACCATCTTATTTAACACTATTATCACCTACTTTTATAATTTCATCGTTAATATTTTTATTTGTTGCAACTCTATAAACAAGTAATGCTAAATCTTCTGCTTTAATAAAATTTATTTTTTTTCGATAATCTTCTG
>CAJOQL010000017.1 GCA_905236935.1 uncultured Bacilli bacterium | reverse complement strand
TTAAACTTCTTAATTCATAAAAAAAACTCAGTTATGCAACTAAGTCATTTTATAATTTTTATGTTTCACATCATTGACTAATATTCAGGCTAGAGAAAAAGTTGTTAAATACATTAAGAACTATATTACTGCTCATATTAATATTAGTGTAGATTATAACTTAATTAATGATGAATTAAACATGGAATTTTTTTCTTTAAAGGAATTTTTAGAAAATTTTTTTGGAATTGAATCAAATGCTGATTTAATAATACAAACTATAAATATTTCTGACAATTATAATTTAATATTTAAAACAGTTGGGATGCTTGATGATAATCTTTATTCTGATGTTTGTGCTATGATGGGAAATAACAAGTCAAATTTAGAACAAGCTAAAGAAATCTCTAAATGTCTATTAAAAGACAAATTGATTCAAGTATTTGGCGAAGATGATAAATTAGATTTGCTTAAAGAATATGATAATTTTATTCCTGAATTTAATGATTCTAGTATGCAAATTGGTAATACATATTTCTATTGGTATAATAGTAAAAATCTAATGAAGGAATTATTAAATAGGGATTTATCTTATGCACAAATAGGTGCTAAAGAAAAAAAATTAGATATTAATATTTAAATAGTGTATCTAAACTTTTTAATTACCTAATTTTTCTATAAAAAAAGAAGAAATAATCTTCAATTATTCAATTACTAATAATTCTTGTAATTCTATAATACTTTTTTCCAATTCTTCTTCTAATAAAGTTATCTTATTTTGTTTAGTTTGAATTATCTTATCATTCTTATCAATTAATTCCAATAATTTCTTATTAAAGCTTTCAAGTTGAGTATTATCTAATTCTTTTTTAATGTTATTATTAAATTCTTCTTTCATTTTGATTATCTCCTATTTCATTTAATGATATAGTCGTGGCATTAGATTTGACTTCTTCTATTCTTTTTCTTACATCTGCTAATTTTTGTAATAATTCTTGTAATTCTATTTCTAAATCTTCAATAACTTGGAACTGTAAATCAACAATTTGTTTATTAACTTTAATAGAAGTTTCTAATTTCTCTTGATCACTTTTTGCTTGAGCAACTTTAGTATTACTTTCTGAAATTAACTTTTCTTTTTCTTTTAATGTTTTAACTCTTTTTTGAAGATTAAACCAAAAGGCTTCTTTATCATTATTTTGATATGGAAGGTTTTCTTCTTTTCTTCTAACATTAATATATCTTGTATATGTTGGATATTCCAAATCTTGATCTAAGAATCTATAAGGTATTTCAAAATCCTTATTTTCTTCAAATGCTTTTCTAAATACTTCTACAAGATATATATTCGGAACATACTTTATAAGTTTAACATCCTTAAGAACAGCAGTTATGCACATATCTATTGTTTTAAACTCGTCAGGTATGTGTTTTATTACTTTATAATTTTTATTAAATGCTGTTAAACACATTTCAGAAGTTATATATTTTGATGGTACATATTCTAGTGCTAAAGCACTAGTTTCAAGAGCTAATTTGCATAACTCTTCTGTTCGTTTTTCTTTAGGTACACTTCTTAAAGCCAATCCATCGTTCCTTACAGCAATTCCTATTAATTCAGGTGTTTTAAATCTATCTGGAACTGCAGATAAAATTGTTCCTTTTTGCAGAATACTCTTATAACACATTTCATAAGTCTTATCTTCATCAGGAATTCTATTAAGTATTAGGTATCCGTATTTTTCAGAAATTGCTTTAAATATTGCTGGCATATCAGCTTGGTCATCATCTACATAAATAAATCCATGATTATATGCTCCAATTTGGTCATGAAATTCACCATAATCTGAAAAATAAACTTCAATGCCTATTCCTTGTGAAAAATCGGCTAATTCAAATGAATATCTTATGCATTTATTTTCATAACTATATTTTCCTTCTTTTTTCCAATCCGTAAATTTATGCAATTTATATCTATCCATAGAATATTTCACATCCTTGCATTAAGTATACCATAATATTCATTTTAAACTTTTATTTATTTATCTTTTTGTCATTATATTTACACTTATTTTCTTTAAAATGCTATTCTAAGGAGGCGATATTTATGTTAGAGAATTATTCAACAAATGATGTTATAAAAATGATTACTAATAGAGAAAGATTGTTTTTGGTTATTGGTGGAGAAGATAATTATTATATAAGAATTGATGATCTTCCAGATTATATAGTTGATTCAAATAGTGATTTAATAATTTATGAATACGATTATAAGAATAGAGAACTAGTAGAATGCTTAACTACATATGGTTTCTTTTTAAATAAATGTGATTATGATTTAAGAGATTTAATACATGATAGATTGGTTAAACTTCAAACTTTTCAGGAACCTACAAAAATGTATAAAGTCATCAGTGCTGAAACTTTTCTTTTAGTCCTAGAAATATTGGATTTAAATAAAAATATGAGGATTTAATGAATAGTAAAATTTTAAAATACATTATTGCTATTATTTTGCTCTTTATTATATCTAATAATATTTGTTTTAATTTAATAAGTATTATCACAAGTAATATTGAAATCTCTTGGACTTTAAATTTTTATAAATCATTAATTGCTTTAACTGATTACAAACTGTTATTTGGTACTTGTTTACTCACTACCCTATTCTTTTTAGGTATTTTAAAATATGATAGTGATTTTAAATTATCACTCAAAAGAAAAAAAGAAATTCTTAAAGAAGATGGTTCTTTTGAATATGGATCATCTCGTTGGGCATCTAATAAAGAAATAAAAAAAACATTTAAGATTTGGAATATTGGTTCAAATTTAAATAAAGGTGGTATTCCTATAACTATACTTAATGATAAGATTTACTATTCAGATGAGTTTGATCATACTTTAATAATTGGTTCTACTGGTAGTGGAAAAACAATTTGCGAAATTATGCCTTTAATTTTCAATCTTGGATTTGCTGGGGAATCTATGGTTATTAATGATACTAAAGGCGAGCTTTATGCTCATACCTATAATTTTTTAAAAAATAAAGGCTATATAATAAAAGTAATTAATTTAAGAGATGCTCTTGCTAGCGATGGCTGGAATCCTTTGCATTTACCGTATAAATATTATAAAAATGATAATATTGATTTAGCCGGTGATTTAATTGAAAACTTTGCTAAATCATTAACTAAAAATTTATCATCAAAAGATATGTATTGGGAAAAATCTGCTACAGCAGTTTTAACAGCCCTTTGCTATGCTATTATTGAAGATGCTCCGAATGAAAATCAAGTTCATCTTTATTCTATCTATAATTTGCTTGTAGAACATGGTGCAAAAAATATTGATAGGTTTAACTCTCTTGACTTATATTTTCAACAAAAACCTATGGGTGCTTTATCTAAAATGGCTTATGCAGTCGGAGCTTTTGCTAAAGGTGAAACTAGGGCTACATTGTTTTCGGTACTTGCAACTGTTCTTAAAATATTTAGTGATACAGGTATTGCTAATTTAACAAGTCGAACTGATTTTGAACTAGCAGATATTGGCAAAGAAAAAACAGCTATTTATCTTATAATTCCTGATGAAAAAGAGTCTAGGCATGAACTTGCATCATTGTTTATTAATCAATGCTATCAAGCAATTATTAATACAGCTCAGAATATGAAAGATGGTAAAATGCCAATAAGGGTTAATTTTATTCTTGATGAATTTGCAAATATGCCAGCTATAAGCTCTATATCAAATAAAATTACTGTTAGTCGATCTCGTAATATTCGCTTTTATTTAGTTATTCAAGACTTTGACCAGTTAAAAGAAAAATATAAGGAATCTGCTGGAACTATTAAATCTAATACTAATTGGATTTACTTGCTTACTTCTGATAATGAATCTGCTAAAGAAATTAGTAATCGTTTAGGTAAATATACTATTTCTTCTTCTAGAGTTTCTGCATCAGGTAAGGTTGGACAAAGGGATTTAAATATTTCAAATGACAAAAATTTACTTGGACGAGAACTATTAATGCCTGATGAATTAATGAGATTAAAGTTTGGAGAAGCAATTTATATAAGTTCTAGAATGTATCCTATTAAAGCAAAAGTTAAAACAATTTATGATTATCCTATCAAAATTAAAAAGTCCGTATTACCTACAGAACCTAAAATCGCTAAGATTGAATGCTTTGATTTAAATGAATTTAGAAATAATAATAGTCAGCAAGCATTAGTAGATTTAGAATAATGTTAATTTAATTGTAAATTAATTAAATAAATCATATTCATATTTTATTTATTATGATATTATAAAATTAAATAGTGAGGTCTAATAAATGAATATTGAAGAACAACCAAATACGATAAATGATAAATATACTCTATTTGTAAATTTTGATTTATTAAATAAAATGCCAAATGAATTTGATGGTTTTTTGGAGATTGCAAAAATTCAAAATACAACTAAATCAAAAACAGCAATGTTTGTTTTTTATGATAAAAAGAATTATGATAAAACCAATTATATAATGTATACTAGAACAATAAAAAAAGATGGAAAAAATATTTGGTGTGCTATCATTAAAGATGAATTTTTAGAAAGAATGAGAAAAAATATTAAAATAGCGAGTTTCGGAATATTTCATGAGCTTGGTCATTTTCTTAACGGCGATTATAATAATGAATACGCAACAAGTGGAAAAGAAATGTCTATTTTAAGAAGAAAAGCCATAGAAAATGGGAAAGTATTAGAAAATGAATTAAAAGCTGATGAGTTTGCAGTATCACAAGTTGGTAAAAGTTGTGCAATTAATTTTTTTGATTACTCTATTTTAAGAAGGAAAAAAATTGATAATTCAAAAGTAGCAATACTTGAATTAGAATTAAGAAAAAAACATATTAAAAATCTATAATTTAGATTATTTAATATTAACATGATATATATTTTATAGTATAGCTTTAATATGTGCTTATTTTTGATAATCATTTTTATCAATTGTGCCGAAATTATTACTACCTTAATGGTAGTTTTTTTATGAAAGGAATTTAATTATGTTTATATTTATTTTAATTGCACTAGCTTTATTACTAGTGCTTTTTATTTACTCTGCTTTAAGAGTATCGAGCATTTGCTCTAATGAAGAAAATAAAAGGAGGAATTAACAAAATATCATAATTTAATAAACTAATCTGTTGCTTTAATTGTTTTTATCAGATTAAAAAGAAAACAAAAAATATAAAAATTAGAAAGGAAAATTAAAATGAACAAATTTAAAAATGAAGAAAATAAGAATAAAAAGAAAGGTTTAATAGTTTCAGGCATAAGCCTATTAACAATATTAGGAGGTACTTTAGCATATTTTACAACTAGTGATAGTTTTGTAAATGATTTTAAGGTAGCAAAATATGGAGCACAAATTGTTGAGGAATTTGTTAGTCCAACTGATTGGACACCGGGTACTACAACAGATAAAACTGTTAAAGTAACTAATACTGGAACAATTAATATGGCAGTTCGTGCTAGTTATACTGAAAAATGGGTTAGTGCCAAAGGTGATGAAATCTCATTAAAGGATAGTGACAATAATGTTGCATCTATTATAAACTTTAATGCAGGTTGGACTAAAGATGCAGATGGTTACTACTATTATGGATCTAAAAGTGATTTAACTAGATTAACACCGGGTGCAACATCTACATCATTTATCAGTGGGGTTACTTTTAATGAAAATATTAAAACTAGCCTTAAGAGAACTGTTTCTACAGATGGTAAAACTGTAACTTACGAATCAACTGGTGAGGGTTATGATAATGCTAAATATACATTAACTGTCACTATTGATACTGTTCAATATGATCAAGCTTTAAATGTTTGGTAGTAATTTAATAAATTAGTGATTAAGCCTAGATGATAATTTCTTCTAGGCTTTAATCGTTATTATAGGAAAGAGGAAATTATATGTTTATAAAAATTAAGAATTTTATTTTTAGAATATGGTATATTCTAATACTTATATATTTACTTGTTTTTGTTCCATCCTTTTGGGGACATAAGCCATTAGTGGTAATATCCGGTAGTATGGAACCAGTTTTAAAGGTTGGTGGTTTATTATACTACCATGAACAAGATATTGAAGATTTTAAAAGTGGTGATATTTTAGTTTATTCTACTAAGAAGCATATTATTTCACATCGTATTGTTGAGAAAACAGAAAATGGTTTTATAACAAAGGGTGATGCAAATAATTCTAATGATTCTAAAGAAGTAAACAAAAGCCAAATTCTTGGTAAAGGTACAAACTGGTCTATACCATTTTTAGGTTTTTATGCAAGTTATGTGTATACTCACAAGTATCTTTTATTTATTTCGGTAGCTATTCTTATAATTGATTTATTTAGTGATGCATATATAACGCATAAGAAGAAAGTTGAATGTTTAAATGAAAAAGATAGTTAGGTTATTTATAATAGTTGCATCATTTATTTTAACTATTAATTTAACCCTTGCATTATTTAATACTAATGATAAATTTGAAAATGCATTTTCATCAAAGGCTTATAATTTTAAGTTAAATGGTAATGGAGGAATTTTTAATAGTGATGATGTAACTATTTTAAAAGGGAAAACTACTCTCCCCCAGCCTACTAAAAATGGATATAATTTTTTAGGCTATAGTAATATTTTAAATGGTGATGTTGCTTATTCTTTAGGAATAAATAATGTTGATGAAATTAATAATAAAGAAATATTTGCTAAATGGGATACTATAAACTATAGTATTTTATATATTCTTGATGGTGGCTCTATTTCTGGTCAGCCTACTTCTTATACAATTGAAGACAATATTTTATTACCAAATCCTGTAAAAGATGGATATAGATTTTTAGGTTGGACAACTGATGAAATAATTACTCCTACTAAAGATTTTATCTTAAATAACACTACTGGCAATAAAGTTTTTACTGCTAACTGGGAAAGAGTTTCTTATAGTATATCTTATGATCTTAATGGTGGCTCTATTTCTAATGAGCCTACTAGTTATCTTTTAGATACTACTATTTCGATTCCTAATCCTACTAAAAATGGTTATAACTTTGTTGGTTGGACTGGTACTGGGTTATCATCTCCTACTAAAGATTTAACTTTGCATAACGAAACCGGTAATAAATATTATACTGCTAATTGGATTCCTACTACTTATAGTATCAGCTATTCTTTAAATGGTGGTTCTATCTCTGGTCAGCCTACTTCTTATACTATCGAGAATAATATTACTATTCCTAACCCTGCTAAAACTGGTTATGATTTTGCCGGTTGGACTGGTACTGGCATTACTACTCCTACTAAAGATTTAACTTTGCATAACGAAACTGGTAATAAATATTATACTGCTAATTGGATTCCTACTACTTATAGTATCAGTTATTCTTTAAATGGTGGTTCTATCTCTGGTCAACCTACATCTTATAATATTGAGAATAATGTTTCTATTCCTAACCCTACTAAAAATGGTTATAACTTTGTTGGTTGGACTGGTACTGGATTAAGTAGTCCAACAAAGAATGTATCTTTTAGAAATCAAACTGGTAATAGAAGTTATACAGCTAATTGGGAAGTTATTAATTATAGTATTAGTTATTCTTTAAATGGTGGTTCTATCTCTGGTCAGCCTATTTCTTATAATATAACTAGTAATATTACCTTACCACAGCCAACAAAAACTGGTTATGATTTTGCCGGTTGGACTGGTACTGGATTAAGTAATCCAACTAAAAATGTAGTAATCTCTAATGGCACAGGTAATCGTAGCTATACTGCTAACTGGACTCCGAATGTATACTACACCATAGATGTAAATCCTATAATTCAAAATGTTGCCTACAATGGAGGTTTAAGTGGATTTACATTCTCTGTATGGATTGATGATGTTTTAATGGCTGATCATGTTACTGACTACTATAATAGTGCTATTTCTTATGGGCAAAATGTAAGAGTTTATGTTTATGATCGTGATGGCTATTCAGTAACATCATTTAGAGATAATACTTGGACTGTTACTAGCTCTTTTGAAATTAATCCTACTTGGTATGATAATATTCCACCAACAATTACAAGTTTCCAAGTAACAAATTTGGGATATTATAATTCTTCACTTGGAGCTAGAGGTGGATTTAATATTTATATCTATATTGATGCTTACGATAATGGTACAGGAATAAATAAATTTCAAACATGGCTTGTTCCTTATAAAAATGGATCAGGATCTGGTCGTAAAGATGGACAAGAACGAACTATAAAACAAGTATTATATATTGAAGAACCCGAAGGTCGTACTTTCTGTGCTTATGCAATAGATAATGCTGGAAATGAATCAGAAAGATGTGCTACATTGCACATTAATGAATAGGAGGTATTTTTATGTTAAATGAAAGAGAAGTTAATAAAATAAAAGAACAATATCCAATAGGAACAAGAATTGAACTTATTTCTATGGATGATCCTTATCCTGTTCCAAGTGGTACTTGTGGTACTATTTGTGATATAGATGATCAAGGACAACTAGATGTCAAATGGGATAATGGCAGAACTTTATCATTAATTCCAAATGTTGATAAGTTTAAAGTTATTGACATTGAAAAAAATATTTCAATTTAAAAATGTGTCATAGTAGGCGACTAAACTCGCCTACTTTTTCTAATTAAATTCGTAATATAATAATACAAATTACAGTTATTATGCTATAATATATGAGATAAATTGGTATAAATAGAAAATTAAAAAGGTGTTTGTTATGGCTTTATTTTTATTAATAGTATTTTTTATAATATTCTACTTGATTGTAAAACTATCCAATGTTCAAAGTGAGAATATTGAATTATTATCTGAAAAATGTAGAAATGAAATGTATGAATTATATAAAAGAAAGTCAACAAAATATTTATTTGAAGAATTTCAAAATGTATCAAAAGAATACAATGAAAAATTGAATCATTATATTGAATTGTATAAGGAACAGCATGGTTCAGAATGCTATACACCATTTGGCTATAATGAAGAAAAATTATTGAATGGTGGAAAATCATTTATGAGATATGATAAAAATGATATGAGATTATATCATCAATATAATGTCATTTCAGAAATATTAGAAAGAAGAAATAATAAGTAAAATAAAAATAAATTTTGAATATTTTGATATTATGAATTGAAAAGTTTTAGTAGACAAATTGTCTACTTTTTTATATGGGAGGAATTAATATAGATTATCTAAAATTTGGAGTTTATAATAAATACTCAGTTGCAGATATAAAATATCTTTATAAAAATATTGATAATATTGAATATAAACCTGTTGCTTACTTAATTAATTATGTTAATAAGTATTTTTGTAAATTAGTAATTAAAGATGGAAAATCTTATATTATTTGTTTTAAATATAATAGTAGTATTCTTGATGGTAAAGAATTTTTAAAAAAAGAATTTGTTCCAAGAATATCATCTAAAAGAAAATTTTTTTATGATATTATTACTTATTATAATAATATTATGAAAAGATTAACTGATATAGACAAAATATTGAAATGCACTAATAAAACAAAAAGCATTTCAATTTAAAGGTGGTGAAAAATGACTATTTTAGATACAGTAAAAGATATAGCTATTACTTTATTAAATACTAAACCCCATAAAGACAAAGATCTACCTTTTTTCGTACATCATCCATTCATTACAAATAATCCTGTTTTTATTAAAGAAAATGGTGAGATTAAACAATTTGATATTTTTAAAGATAAGAATGCAATGAGTAATTATTTAAAAAGTTTTGCAGATAAAATTAAAAATCAAAAAGAATTTATGGATATTCTTCTTATAGTAAATAAGCCATATCGTTTATTATTCTACAATATTTGTAGTAGTTTATTAGATAAAAAGGATTTTGCCAATGGCTTAAGATTTGCATGGGTTTCTAGTGAAAATCCTAATAAAGATATTAATACTAAAGTAGAAGATTTAATTAAACTTTTTAAAATGGCTGATAAAAATATTTTAATGAATGAAAGTGATTTTAAAGTTTATAATGATCTTCCTGATGAAGTTGAAATATATCGAGGCTCTCATCATGAAAAAGATTTTAATGCAATATCTTGGACAACTAATTATGGTACTGCAGAATGGTTTGCTAAAAGATTTTATAAAGATGGTTATGTATTTAAAGCAAAGATTTCAAAAAAGAATATCTTTGCTTTTTTTAATGACCGAAACGAATTTGAGGTTATTATAGATTATAAAAAAATTAAAGATTTATCTTATGAGAAAGTATTTTATAAAGAGATTTAAGGAGGATTTGGATGATTGATAAATTAATGATTGAATATGAAAAAAAGTTTAATAGAGAATTAAATAAAACTGGAATATTTTGGGCATTTAATAACGAACAATTTGATAGTAATAAAACTCACAAAGATGCACCAACTAATGAATACTTAACGATTGGTTCAGGGGGCTATATTCATATTTCTAATAAAAATAAGTTAGATAATTTTTTCAAAGTAACTGTTCCCAAATTGCAAAAAGAACTCACAGATAAAATTGATATGGATGAACTTATTGAATATGAATTAAATAACTATGAATGTTATTATATAGCCGATTATAGTTTAGCAGTTGCATCTATTAAAGACTTTTATAGAGATATTCCAACAGAGGATATTATTAAAAAAGTTAAAAATATTTATGATTTAACAAAAGATAAATATTTAGAAAAGAATAATATATAAGTGAGGTTAACTTATGGCAAAATATATTGATATAGATATATCTATTAAAAAAACAATTAAAATTGAAACTGATGATTTAAATACAGCACTAAAGAAAGCTGAAGAAATTCTTCCAGAGTTAGAAATGTCATCTGATTGGTTAAATTCTAGAAATGTTAGTATTAAAGAAAATCCAATAATTTCTAAATCTTCTAATTACATTGCATCTTTGCTAAAAGATAATTTTAGCACGGATACATTGGAAACAATATTAGATGCTTTTGTTAAAGATGAATTAAAAGACTATATAAAGGAAGAGATTTTAAATATATTAAAAAATAAATATCAAATAGATATTGAAAATATAAAAATATAAGGAGGAATCAATATAGAAATTAAAGAAATTAATAATTATGAAGTAAAAAATCTAAATAATGATTCATTTGATTACTTAGTAATACAAGGTTGTGGTGGGGATTTAAGTGATTGGGTTATTGGAATTACAAATATGTTGAAAGAAGAAAAAATTGTTGATGAAAATTTTGAATTTGATAAGGTCTATACTTTTACAAATGAAAAATTAACTAATTTATTATTTCCACTCAATAGTAATGAAATTGATATACCAAGATTAGCAATATTTAGATTAAAAATTAGAAATGATTTTGGTGCTATGTGGTTATCTGATTATATTGATAATGGGTATCTAAAGGATTTGCAGGTGTAATAATGGTAGAGAATTCAATTTTTGAAATTCCTAGAAGCATTCAAACAAGTAATATTTTTTTTAAAAAATTAGAAATTAAATTATCAGATTGTGGATTAAATGGCTATTATTCTACTTTTAATAATTGTAGAGAATATGGCTTTGTTTTAACAATCTATAGTAAAAAAAATAATATAGATAAAGAATTAAATATTTGGGCTTGTGAGTGTCGAAATTCAGATAATATCATGATAGTTTTAGGTGGAAATAACGATATTGATATAAATAAAATGTTTAGTGACGATGCTTACAAAAAAGCCAAATATTTTAGTTATAATGACTATGATTCTGCGATTAACTATGTATATAAGCAAATAAAATATATGTTTGATATTACAAAGAACATCCATTATAGTTTTAATTCCTATAAAAGTATAGAAGACATCCAAAGAATAGAATTAGATGCTAAAGACTATGATTATGATGATTTTAATGAATTAGCAACTTTTTCTAATTCAGATTACTTTTGTGATTTGATAATTCTAAATGGTAAAATGGGATTAAGATTTTCTAAATATACTAGCACTGATCATAATGATTTTGATAATCTTTCTTTTATAGAATTTCATCCCAATTTAAATGATGAAGTATCTCTAATGATGGATATGAAAAAACAATTGGATAAATTTATAGCTGATGAATTAGATTATTCAATATATATGGATATCGATGTAAAAATTTAGGAGGAATAAATATAAGTACAAGATCTAGAATAGGTATAATTAAAAAAGATAAAACAATTGAAAGTATATATTGTCATTTTGATGGATATCTTGATTATGTTGGAAGATTATTAAATAATAATTATTCGAATTATAAAAAGGTTAAAGATTTAATAAAACTAGGAGATATTTCATTTTTAGAGAAAAAACTTAAACCTGTAATATTTTCAAAACATACATTTGATAGCCCACAAGATAATGTTACTGTTGCTTATCATCGAGATAGAAAAGAAAAATGGAAAGACACAAAACCAATAAAATCTAAAAATATTGATGAATTTAATAATCTTCTTAATAATAGTTGGATTGAATATGTCTATTTATTTGATCTAGCTAAAAATAAATGGTTTTGGGATGAAGTTGATTTCAAAGATAATAAGATAGAACTAAAAGATTTAGAAGACACTATTAAAAAAATTGAAAAAGTAGCGATTAAAAATGGGAATTGTTTTATTTTTTGTGAAGAAAGCGAAATTCCATTTTTAAACAAATTAACATTTTCTGACATTGAAATTAGTTTTAATGATTGGAATTATATTTTATATGAAACATCAGATAAAGAAATTTCTAATAAAATAGATTCACTTATGAGTAGTCATAATCTTGTGTATGATATTGACGAATACAGAGTTAATAAAAGTATTAGTATTTAGGAGGAATAAATATATTAAATGAAAAAATAGAAAAATTAAATGATTTAAGTTTTAACTTTAGTAAGATTAAAAATGAAACTGAAAGAGAAAAAATGGAAGAAGAAATTAAAAATATTATTGTTGATTTAAAAAAAGATGCCATTGCTAAATTTAAAGATGAAAGTGATATTAAAAAATTTTTAGATAATATTACTTTTTTTAATAATTATTCTTTAAATAATCATTTTCTAATTTGGCTACAAAATCCAAATGCCGAATATATAGCATCAAGAAAAACCTATAATGATATGGGTTATTCTGTAAATATTAAAAATGATGATGGAATAAAAATATTCATTCCGAGATTCTATATTATTGTTAAAATAGTTGGTGATGATGGAAATATCTCTTATAAACCATATTTTGCACTAAATGATAATGAAAAAAGTATTTATAAAGATAAAACCGATGATAGAATAACTTATTACAAGCAAAAACTTTCCGGTTTTACATTAGGTACAGTATTTAGTGCAGAAGATACTACAATGCCAATGGAGGCTATTAATAATGAAATTAATCCAGTAATCAATAATGAAAAAGCTAATGATATTATTGATATTTTTATTAAAACTATATATAAGGATGGATTTAAAGTAGAGTTTAAGGAGTTAGATGGAACTATAAAAGGTTATTGTGATCATAAAAATAAAACTATTATTGTTAGAAAAGGTATCGGAAATATTATGCAATTAAAGGTTTTGATTCATGAATATGGTCATGCATTAGCTCATAAACATTTAGAAGATAATAATTTAGAGTATCAAATGCATCGTAATAAATATGAAACTGAAGCCGAATCAATTTCTTATGTTGTTTCAAAATATCTTGGAATCACTGATAATGGTTCTTCATTAACTTATCTCTATGCATGGAGTAAAGAAAAAGATTTTGAAGAAATTAATGATTCTTTTAATGTTATTGTTTCTTATTCAAAGCGAATTATTAACAACTTTGAAAAGTTTTTTGACAAAAAGTTTGGTTTATATAATGATGATAGTGTATTAGAATTAACTATTTAGTCAAAAAATGTAGTTAATAAAATAGAAATAAGAGTAATTTTTATTTACTCTATGATTTATTTTATAGAAGGATTAATATAAAACTATCACTATACAAATTAATACAATTAACATTTATAAAAAATACATAATTTATTAAAATAATGTAAATAAAAATTATAAAATTTACAAGAATTAATTATAATAATTTATTATATGGTATAATTATAATAATAGTAAAGTTTTTAGGAGGTTTATTATGGCAAAAAATGCAATGAATGCTTTTAGAATGGTATTAGATGATTCTAGTGAATTAGAAAAAGAAGTTAGAGCAAATATAATTGGATTATTAGGTATTAATACAAAAGATGATCATCTAACTGAGTATATCCAAGAATGTGTATCACATTTTAATGTTAATATTATAGAACATAATTTTATTGAAAGCATAAGAGTGGTAATTGATGAAGAATTAAGCAAAATGATGCAACAAAAAAGTGAAAGTGGGAGCGTTGATTACTCTTTAATATCACAAAGTTTGACAAATAGACTTAGACAATTACACATCCAAGATTTTATTTTAGATGATGATCTTAAGGTTTTGGCAACTCAAATACCAAATAGATTCCCACTGTGTGGAATAACTCAAGAACAATTTTTAAGTCATTTTAATCGTAAAAAAGAAGCAATTGTTCAAATGATTGAATCCTACAATAATAGTATTACAGATACATTAATAAAATTAACACCACAATTAATGGAAGAATTTAAACAATCAGAGAATCAAAATACTAATAATGTAATCGATTCAACTCCAGATAGTCAAACGAGACCATCTTCTCCTAATCCCACTTATAGTCCAACAACTGATGCGATTTCATTAGAAACTTCAGCTCAAAACAAACAAAATAACGATATTGCTATAATGGTTGCAAATGCAAAAAGTCTTTCTGAATTATTAAAAGTTAAAGCAACTATTGAAAAATTAAAAATAAGTAATCCCAATAATGAACAACTAGATATAGAACTAATGAATGTTATTAATAAAATTGTTAATCTTACTGCAGGAACAAGAAAAAATATAGATCAACCTGATGGACCTGCACCATTAAATTCATCAGCAGAAATTGGTAATTCAAATGAAAGTATGAGACAATTAATAGATTCCGGAAGTTATTTTTCAGTTCTACAAGGCATTTCAAAAAATAATATTAATAAATATAGAGCATTTATAAATGATGGATTTATAGTTATTTTTAATAGATGGCAAGTTGAAGCTAAAAATGCTAAAAATAGTGAACAACGTAGAGCTTCATTTGAACAATTAAAAAATATATATGAGAATTTTAAAGATTATTTACAATCAGAACAAGATACAATAAAAATGCTTGAAACGACAATTTCAGAAATGACAAATTATTTTATGATTGTTCAAGCTAGGGAACAAAAGAAGCAACAAGTTTCAACTATACCAGATGGTATTAGATATAATTCGAGTAGTAGCGATTTAAATAGTTCTGTGAGAAGAATGTAGTTTAAAATGCGATAGCTTTAAAAGCCATCGCATTTTTCTTTATCTTTTTATTTGAAAACTCACATATTAGTTCTAACTTCTTTTTTAATGATTCTTCAATAGTGAATTCTTGCATAATAGTATTTATCATAAATACCATACTTTCTTTGTAGGATAGTCTTTGTATGACTTCCTAGCCTTACACTTGGGAGTCCGATGCACAAAAAACTAACACAAACTAGAGTTAGTTGTATTAAAAAAGCTCGAAAAGTTCGAGCGTATTTTTTTATGGAGCGATTGGCGTAGGTATCTACAACTCTTTCTCTAACATAAATTTAATTTGATTTAAAGACATTTTATAAGAATTATAGTATAATTTTATTGGAGGTGTACTATGATAGTAAGATGTGCAAAATGTGGTAGTAAAAACGTAATAGTTAATGAAAAAAACGACGGATATGATTTAAAAAAGGGAGTTATTGGTGTTGCTTTGCTTGGAACTGGTGGAGCTGTAATGGGAGTTAATGGTAAAAAACAAATGTTTTACCATTGCCAAGAATGTGGAACGACTTTACCTTATCCAATGTCAGAATTTACTGCAAAAAAAATTGATGAATATTTAAATGCACCTGCTTTATATAAAAGTTTACTTGATATAGATAAGAAAATGTATCCAAATATAGAATGGGAAAATCCAGATTTAAAGAAAATAACATTTAAAACTAACGACGATTTGGCTGATGCATTGTATGAGTATATGGAAAGGCAAAATATATATGTTTTATCTAGAAAAGATGTAGATTCATTATTTGAATTGGATAGATACGGAATTGTAAATTCTTTGGATGCTTGTTGGATTTTAGAAGATAAAGGA
>CAJOQL010000016.1 GCA_905236935.1 uncultured Bacilli bacterium | reverse complement strand
CGAACTATTTCACGACACTGCTCTATTAAAGGAAGCTGGTCTTCTCCTACTGGGATAATATTGCCTTTTAAAGCTAAAATATCTGCTGCTTGACTTATAGGATATCCTACAAAACCATAAGTAACTGACTCAGCATTTTCACCAAATAGTTCCCTTTTTTGAGCTATTTCGGTTTTAACTGTTGGATTACGATATAGTCTTGCCATAGTAACTAAATTAGAAAAATAAATGGTAAGTTCTGCTATTTCAGGAATACTTGATTGAATAAAGATATTAACTTTATTTTGGTCTATTCCAGATGCTAGTAAGTCAGTAACAAGTTCAAAAACATTCTTCTTTATTTTTTCTGGATCGTTAAAATTATCAGTTAGGGCTTGAACATCAGCAATTTCTAAATAAAAATCACACTCATTTTGAAGAGCTACCCAATTTGATACTGCTCCAAAATAATGTCCTAAATGTAAATTTCCAGTTGGTCTAATTCCAGTTAATACTCTCTTTTCCATAAAGTCCTCCGTACAATTTAATTTTAGCATAAAAATATAAGAAAAAGAACCATTATTGGTTCATTAATTTTTCCTTTACAAGTTTTGATACTAATCCCATATCTACTCTAGTGCCATATTTACTACTGATAGTTTTAATTACAGCACCCATGCCTTTAGCACCTTCTGGATTAATTTCAGCAATTACCTCATCAATTATTTTAATTATTTCTTCTTTAGATAATTCTGCTGGTAGATAAGTACTTAGTATTTCTATTTCTTTTTGTAAATCATTTGCTAAGTCTATTCTATTATATTTTAAATATTCTTCTTTGGAATCTTTTCTAGTTTTAACTTGCTTCTTAATTACAGATAGAACTTCTATATCAGTTAAAGGTGCTTTTTTATTTATTTCTTCATTTTTTAGACTACTTTTAAGCATTCTTAAAACTGATAATCTAAAAGCATCTTTTTCTTTCATAGCATTAGTTAAATCTTTAGTAATTTGTTCAAACATAATCTCACCTAATCTCTATTACGATTCTTTTTACGAGAATTTTTAATATTTTCTTTTAGTTCGTTTCTTCTACGAACTCCTGGTTTTTCATAGCATTTATGTTTTTTTATTTCTGAAGGGACACCACTTCTAGCAACTTTAATTTTAAATCTTTTTAAAGCCTTATCAACGTCACCATTTCTAACTTCTACCTTAGTCATCTTGATCCCTCCCTTCAAAGCTATTTGTATTATATCACTTTGATATAGATGGTGCAAGAAAAAATCTCAAAAGAGCAAAAACTCTAATGCTTATTTTTTCGATAAAATGATAGCTTCTGCTTTACGATTTTTTAAAAATAGCTTTTTGCTTTGAATATCTGCAAACATTTTTTTAACTTTAATGGTTTTACCTTTAGACTTTTCTACTAATTTAAAATAGTAATCACCATTGATATAATCTGCATTTGTATAGTATTCTCTAGCAATTATTAAATTAATAATTTGTATATCTTCCACAGATAAATTATATTTTTCTTGTAAATCTTCTATTTTATACTCAGTACCTATTAAAAGACATGCTATTTTTTCTAATTGATTATTATGTTCTTCTTCAAATTCTTTTAAAGTAAAATCAGTTATAGCTTTAGCATTTTCACTACTATAATACAATTTTTCAGCTTTAAGAAGTAAGTTTGATATTATATTTATATAATAATCATTTTTAATATTTGATGCTATTTTTAGCGCAAATGATAAATAATATGTTGCTAAACCATATTCTTCTAATTTCATGTAAATTTTACCAAGTAAATGGTAGTTATGAAGTAATACATAAGGATTTACTGATAGAGATTTAAGACACATTTTTATTTTATCTAATGCTTTTTGATAAAATCCATTATCATAATATTCATGAACTTCTAAAATATCTTTTTTTTCAATATAATATTCTCTTGGAGGAAGCATATAAAATTTATTATCTAATTTTAGTATTTTATATTTAGTATCTAAGTATTTTTTATAAATAGTTTCTCTTTCTAAAGGTAAATATAATAATCCTTTTTGTTTCATTTCTTCTTGCTTTGCATTTAAATAATCTGCTTCATTTTTATTTGCTTCAACCTTTTCTAATATACTTTTTTGAGAATAAGGAAGATTTAATTTTTGATTAATTCCTTCAGATATTAAAAAACATTCTTTAGCATCAGTATACATACCTAAACTATTATAATTATATCCTAGTTTGGAAAAATACTTAGCAGTTTGTCTTAATCCATACATAGAATTGTTAAGCGCACTAATGATAATATTTATAAGTCTATTTGCTTCAAGATAATCTTTTTTAGCAAGTGATTCATCTATTTTTGTTAAGATTTCATCTTTATTTATAGGCTTATCGCAAGTTTTAATAACGATAGTTTCTTGTTTATCAGTATTTTTATAAATTTGAAATGATCTTATTTGATTAAAGAATTTAGATAGTTCTTTAATATCACGATTTGTACTATTAGGATTAGAATTATTTGATAATACAATATAACATTTTTCATTTTTGCTATTTAAATTTAACATTTCTAATATCTCATCATAGAGTGATAAATTTATTTTATTTACATCATAAAAATTATTGATAATAGCATTTAAATTAGGATTATGTTCTTTAATAGCTTTAATTATTTCATTTATATTAGTATTTATTCCTAACTCATCATAATCGGCTGCTAAAATATTTAAATAATATAGTGCTTCATCAAAATTATTTAATTTAACTAAGGCTTTAATTAATATTATTAAGATATCTTTATGATATATATTTCTTAATAATTTTTTAGAGTTAATTACAACATCTTGATATAATTTTGCACGATATTGGTTTTTAATATATTTAATTAAACTTAATCTATCATCTAATTCTTCATATCTTTGTAAAACTAATTGTGGCACTATTTTTCCAACTGTAAAACATTTAAAATTAGACTCTTTATTTAGAAGACTTTTAATGATATTTTCTTCTTCAATACTAATATTATCTAATAATAATATAGATAAGTTATTCATAACCATATAATCATATTTTTGAATAAGGAATGCTTGGATATCATCAGTTTTTTGCATTATTGCATCTTCATTTTCCTCATTTAAGTTTGTACTTTGTTTAACCATACTTTCATCTTTTGGCAAGCTTTCCATAATTGAAGGTGATTTCTTATCTTCAATAATTCTAATTATTTTATTAATATCTTTTAAAGCTAAATGTATTGCATCTTCTTCTAAACCATAACCATTTTCAATTAATTCTAAGGCTAATTTATAATCTTTATTAGCAATTAGTTTTAAAATATTTTCTTCTTTAGTATGTTCCTTATAAATATTTATTTTAAATATAGCGATAATGTCTAAAGTAATTTGCAAGATATATTCTTCATAACTACTTAATTTTCTCTTATTTAATAAATTTTTCATATAAATAAGTAATTCCTGATATTTATGATTTTTTATTAATTCCTTTTCTTCATTTATTTCATTCATAAACGCATTTTTAGCGTTTCTTAAAAGTAAAGTTAAATTTTCATCTTCAAATTTATTATTTTCCAATAATATTTGATATGCTTTTAAAAAATAATTTTGTAATATTAAAGTTATAAATATCTGATAATCATTTTTAGGTAATATTTCTATATCAGAAAGATTCATATTTTTACATATATTCTGATAATATTCATCTAAAGAGCTAAAAGCATTTAATAAATATAAATAAATACCATATTTAGTAGGATTATGTTTATATAAAAAATCTATACATTTAAAGGCTTCATTATAATTTTGACTTTCTAAATATATAGATAGTAATCTTTCACTAGCTTTTAAATAATTACTATCAATTTCAATACATCTATTTAAACACTTTATAGCTTTTTCAGTATTTGTATTTAATAGATTAATTCCATAATTATATAAATAATCTAAATTAGATAAAGTGTAAATACCTCTTTTCAATCTAATAAGAATACCTTCTTGTATTAACATTCTAATATGTTTACTATTTATGCCGTTATTATTAAGAATTTTAGTAGTTAATTCATCTTTAGACATTATTATTTCATAAATTATATTTGTTTTATTTTCCATCTTTTGCCTCCTAATAAGTTTTATTATAAAATAAACTATTTTAAAAGCAAAGAAAAAGAATAACATTTTTATTATTCTTCAGTTTCATTTACTACTTCTTTAGCATTATCATTATTTACATAAATAGTACTATTATCTTCAAAATTAATTTTTATACTAAATCCAATGACATAATTATATTTATTATAAATAACTAAGATTTTTTTATCAATTATTTTTTTATCAAATAAATATTCTTTAGTACTGATGCTATTTATCGCATTAGTATATTCTACACTTTCTTCATTTAGGGCTTTTTCTAACTTTAAGGTATAAGTTTTATCCCAATTAGAATCATTTTCACTCAAATGATTAAATTCTAAATCACTAGTCTTTTTATTTAAAAGTGTGTTTTCACCTTTAACAGTTAGGGTTACTTCTTTAACTACTTCATTACCGGCATTATCACTAATTATAATTGTAGTCTTGTAGGTGCCTTCACTTTTATTTAATTCTAAATCTTTTGCTTTTTTAAATCTAACTAGGCATGGCATTGATAAGTCTGTGCAGCTTGCTAAGTAATCATTTGGACTAAATTCTTCATTTACTCCAACTATTAAATCATTAAGTTCAAAAGTTGGTTTAGTAGTATCCTTGACAAAAATTTTGCCTTTTTTTATTTCTCCATTTTTTTTAATTTTATAAGAGTATTCACCAGTACTATTGGTTAGCCCATTTTCATCGACACTAACACTTGTTACATCTAAAAAGTAAGTATTTAGGTTATTACCTGTTGCATAAGTATTAATATCTTTTGATAGTTTATCTCCTAGTTCAATTGTTACATTTTTAAGTTTTATATTATCATTATTTTTATATGTCATATAGACATATATTCCACCAATAATTAATCCACACATTATAATTAAATAAAAGGCTATTTTAAGTGGGTTTTCTTTTTCAATATAAAAATCTTCATCCATTATTATATCCACCTTGCAAAATAAATATTACGAGTATAATCATTTTCATAGGAATCAAAAGCAAGAATTATGCTATCTATTACACCTTTAAGTACATCACTAGCTTCTCTATTAACTTTAATATTTAAAATTCTATCTTTCATATCTTTTCTAAAGAAATAATCTTCAATATATTTATTTAAAACAAAATCGATTTTTTCAACCCTTTTTATCTCTTCTTCTTTATTAATATCAATATTGAAAATATAGCTTTTATAGATTGTTATTAATTTAGATGTAATGCTATCATCTTCACTGTATTCAAAGTTAATTATTTTATAAAAATATGGACAATGCTTTAATATAAGTTTATTTTTTCTCACATATATCACTCTCTATCCTTAAAACATTATACCACATTATAAAAAAAAATACACTTATTTAGCGTATTTCAGTTCCACAATTTGGACAAAATTTTGCATCTTTAATTTCTGCGCCACAATTTTTACAAAACTTTGCTTTTGTTGCTTTATTACTTTTAGTCTCAGTTTTTGGTTCTTCTTTTGTGTTAGTTTTAAATGTAGAATCAAATTTTTCTTCAGTAATTGCACCATAAGGACTTACCTTTATATCTTTAAATTCAGCATCGCCAAAGCCTAAAATTGCATAAAAAACTACTGGTAATATTGTTAGAAAAATACCATAACCGACTCCATCTTTTCCAAATTTAAGAGCAATATTATAATTTACAAGAAAACTTCCAGCTAGACTTACTAATATAGCAAGTGGTTTTAGAAAAAACAAACCTAACATGCTACAAATAGAACTAGCACAGATAATTAAGAATAACCACCATTTTACACCTGCTATTTCGCATAGTACCCACTTATTATAATAAGGTACGATAGCTTCCCAACCTGCTTTCCCGGCTTTTTTATAAACTTTAACCATTGCAATAATTTGAAATACCACTATTGCTACAACAATTAAAATTGCAAATAATAAGGCTCCACCAAGCAATGCAGCTGCTCCGCCTAATAAGGCTTTTTCACCAAACTCAAAATTCATGTTTAAACCTCTTTTCTATTTTTATTATATTATAATTAAGATTTTAAGACAAGAAAAAAGTTAGTTTTCTTCTTTTTCACTAACTTCGATAACTTCTTTACCTTTGTAATATCCACATTTAGGACAAGCTCTATGTGGTTTAATAGGTTCTGCGCAATTTGGACAATTGATAAATCCAGGTACAGTTTTCTTTAAATGTGTACGACGCATTCTTTTTTTAGTTTTACTAGTTCTTCTAAAAGGAACTGCCATAGTATCACTCCTTCCTTAAGCTTCTTCGCTTAACTCCCAGCCATCTCCATGCTGGCATTTTATTTTCGCACCCTCTTTAACAACCTTAAAGGGGATTTCCAGTACAATATTTTCCCATAAAATGTTTGATAAATCAAGATAAAAATCATTAT
>CAJOQL010000015.1 GCA_905236935.1 uncultured Bacilli bacterium | reverse complement strand
ATTATTTAAGTCATTCAAATAAGTAATCCCCAATGTTTCAGCATTTATCTCTCCGTTATGAATTAATTCTGCTTTCAATTCATTAACTAACGAATGTACTGTACTACCATCAGCAACTAAATTACTATCATCAACTATCTTATATAACCCTGCTCCACCATCATTAACTGAATAATAACCTAAAGTCTGACAAGTATCTCCGGCTTGTAAATCATTATCAGCTATCATTTCTGCTACTGTATTAAAATGATACATTTTTTTCTGTATATCTAAATTAGCGGCGGCAACCGCCTCATTTAATACTTTACCTTGTTTAGCACTTAATACTTTATTGTTATCAGAGCTATTTAAATTATCTATTATATCGCTTTTATTTATTTTCTTATTTAATTGCGCAGCTATATCGCCATTTTTATCTACGTCAATAGTACCAATAGTTTCTTGTACGTTTTTACCATTAACCATATCTATGTTTAAAGCATCTGCGGCAATAGAATAAGATTCTTCACTAACTGAACCATCTTCATTTTTTATTTTAATGGTTTTAATTTTATTCATAAAAAGCCTCCTTTTGTTTTTATTTTTACTATTCTAATACTATGTGAAAATATTTTTAAAATTATTAATTAATTTAAACCAAAAAAAATAGTTTGCTTAAAAGCAAACTATTTTAATTTTTATTTTATAATAAAAAGTGAAATAAAATTAAATTATTGTGCCTATTGGTACTTTACATTTAATATTTTTAAAACCATACACTTTGTTTGACGTTTTATTTTCTCTCCTTTATTTTTAATTTCATGTATATATAAAAAAAAGACTAATTCTTTTTTAAGAATTAGTCCTTAATATTTTTTATATATATTTATTTTATTGATTTATATATTCTCTATCACTTCCACAGCCAAAGCGAAATATTTTTATATTACCTGTAATAGTATTAATACAAAATGTATCAATAGCATATTGAGTATAATCATAATCTCTATGGGGCCTTACTGGATTACCTCCGCTACATCTTGAATCTCCAATTTCTGTATTATCTAAAACAGAAGACGTAATTCCAATAACTGGACATTTTATATCATTTACATAAAAAAGATTGTCCCAATGCATATGACCATGAATAATTGCTAAAATTTTTCCTCCATTATTTACAAAAGTTGTTAAAGCATTTCTCATAGCAAGATCATTTTGTGGAGTAGCATGTCCGTTCCATCTTGCCTCAGCAATAGGTGGAATATGTAATAATATTAAAACACTATAACCATTTGGTAATTGTTCAAGAGTATTGCTAACCCAAGAGACCTGATTATCACTAAAAGCATTACTTTCACTATTTAAACAATAAATTCTAACTTTTCTTGATTGATAATCAAAATAATAATAACCCCCAAGAGGATCACTATCATTTCTTATACATCTTAAATCTTCTCCAGTTAATCCAAGTGCACTTACTTGACTCTGTTCTAATGCTCTATGAGTTTCTCCTGATTCTCCTTGATGCCCTCCAAAAGTTTCATGATTACCTTGAGAATATACAAAAGGAACTCTGCTATTTTTACATTTAGTAATATATTTATTTAATAATCTTGCATTTATTCTCGTATCGTCAACATCTGCAAAAATATCTCCTAAATCAACTCTAAAATCTGCCCCAACCTTTTCAGACAATCTTGCTCCAACTCTAGAAATATCCATAAGTCTTGGATTTGACTCTGTGCAGTGAGGATCTGTTGTAACTGTAAAAGTTAAGATAGAACCATCTTTTGCATCTACAACTTTATTAATAAGAGCATCTTCTTCCTCTGTATATATTGTTGCATATGTAGTATCTAAAGCATTCTCAATTTTTTTATAGTTATTCTTTATATCAATATGAATAACTCCAGATTCATTTTTTTCACAAATAATTCTAAATAAAAATTTGTCAAATTCATCTGGCATATTAAAAATAACGTCTTTTGTTTCTTTTAAAGCAGAACTATAAATTACATGGTAACTTGGATCATTTTTTAATGTATAAATAAGTTGAGTATTTGCCCTCTTATCTTGATCAATATTTAAAACATAACTTTGACCTGGCTTTATTACCGTTTGAATATTATCGTTACATATATAATAAATACTTACTGCAGTAGGGGTTCCATCAATATTAAAGAAACCATTTCCCATTGGAGTAAATTTTACACCATTTATGGTTTGTTCTGTTGTATTAAATAAATTTACAAGATTTAAATTGTCTAAAGTATTTAATGAATTTTTATTAATAAAACAATCTTTTGTATTTTCATCTATTTTTCTTTTATAAAATTCACCACTGTTATCATATTCAATATAAACATTTTTAAGTAAATTATCATCAAATTGAATATGCTTCTCACCAAGAATATCTTCTATTAAAGAAACAGATAATAAATAATAGTGATCCTTTCTTAATGAAACAACACTATTATCATAAAATCTATTTCCTGTTCTTTGTCTTCCTGTAGCTGGAGTGCATTCTTCTGAATCATATTCCCAAACAGTACATGTTAATAAATTACCCATTTTCAAAGTTACATCACTATCTATATCAACACTAAAAGGTTTACTATTAACTCTTAAAAAACTATTATTTCCTCTATCTCCAAAATCTCCTTTTGCTCCAAATAATCTTCCTGGTTTAAAAGGTCTCCAAAGTTTCGTTATACCAGATGAAAAATGTTTATGAATTTCATCTAAAAACTCTTCTTTTACAAAATCTTTTTTAAACTTTTTACAAACTGAAATTGTAAATAAATTATCATAAGTTATATCTTTTGTGTTTGTAAGTCTAAAGGCAAGTGTTTTTGTAGTAGCTGGTATTGTAAATTCAGACCCTCCAGTGTAATCAACCCCTATCAACACATTAGCTTGATTTTGTTCGTCATAACTTATAATTTGAAATCCCATTCTTGAATTACCCTCTTGAGATAATTTAAAAATATAAGTTTCATTAATTTCAAAAGGCTCAACCTTATTTCTAAAAAAATAAACAGGTGTACCTATAGCAGTTCCAAAAACTCTAAAAGAATTTGGTCCTTCTTCACTTATTGTCATTCCTAATTCAGTAATATTTTTGTTAAAATATCTAACATAATCAAAATCAATATTTTCTTTAACAACATTTTCTGTTTCTATTAGCCTTTTTACGGTTTCACTATCTTCTGTAGCTTGATAAATTCCACCACTTATCCAAGAAACTCCATTATAATAATACCAATGTCCGTTTGTAGTATTTACATAAACTCTAGTTGTATCCGTCATTTCACTTACAGAACTTGCAACTAAAGGACTACCACTTGCTAAACTATTTATTTGATTTTGTAAATTATTTGTTGTTGTTTGTTCTACATTTATTTGATTTTGTAAATCATTTGTTGTTGTTTTATCTGCTTTTGTATCAAATAGAGTTTTACCTTGTTTAGCACTTAATACTTTAGTACTATCAGAACTATTCAAATTATCTATTATATCACTTTTATTTATTTTCTTGTTTAATTTTAATTCAACAGATTCACCATCACTAGTTTCTACATTTACTGCATCTGCACCAATAGGTATATAATCAGTAAAAGTGCCATCCTGTTTTTTAATTTTTATTTTTTTAATTAAATCTGCCATTTAATTTTTTCTCCTTTCTATCCAAATTATTTTACTCCGCCTGTTCATATAGCAAATCCCGCTTTATAATTATCAGTATCGTTTACTCTATAAATAACAACAGGTCTATTATTAAATATACCTAAGCAATCACATTGTTCTTTACGATTTAAACTACCTATTTTTAAAGTAGCATTTGTATTAGCATAGATATTTTCTCTTGTACTTCCATTTTTATAAACATTAGTTACATTAACATTACCTGTGTTATGAACTCCACCTTTTCATCTTGCAAATCCTATTTTATAATTGCCTGTATTTCCTACTTCATATCTTACTAAAGGTCTTCCATTAAATATTCCATAACAATAGCATTTCTCTCTAGGATTTAAGCTACCGATTCTTTTTGTTAAATCAGTGTCTGCATAAATTACTTCTGATGTGCTTCCATTTTGATAAATATTACTTTCTGCGGGAGTTGGTTCTGGCACTGGTTGACCTCCGCTTAGGTATTCATTTATCATATTTAAAAATCTATCTCATCCATAATCTAAAGTTCTATGAGGACAATATTTATTACTTCAATCTTGATGTTTTTTAACTCTATCTAATCCCCATCCACGTTCTCTTAATAGCATTGCTATATATTCTGCTGCTAATCTTTCTGCTGCATCAAATCTTTCTCCACCTGATTTAGAATAGCATATTTCTATACCGATAGATTTCATATTACCAGTTCCTCTACCATCTCCTGCATGTCAAGCATTTCTATCAAATGGAATACCAGTAACAACTCTATAATCATCTATTGCCGCATGAAATGAGGTTTTTAAATTATTACCTAGCATATAAGATATTTCCGCCATTGCAGAAGCATCATTATATGTATTGTGAACTGTTATATATTCAGGTATCATTGAATAAGGACATTTAATTGAGTATTTACTTGTTGGACATGTTACATTAGTTATCTGCACTTATATCTCCTCCTTCATATTCAATATCTAAACTGTTTTCAGCTATATTTTTTTGATATAGCTCTTCATTAAACTCTACAGTTTCAATTATAATATTATCATTATCCATTATCTTGTTCCTCCAATTCTGGAAGTCCAGCCACACTTGTTAATAAACTAAGGATCCCAGCTAATAAACTTGTACTACCAACTAACATCCAATTTACATCTCCCATAGCTGCACTTGTTCCTATTGTAGCTATAGCTGTTTGTGCAAGCGTTTTAATCGCCCTAACTCCCGCACATTTAAACCATTTTATTATTTTTTCCTTATTTTCCATAATAATCGTTCCTTTCTTTTTATCTTATTAAAGTTATTCACTCCTATATTCTAATACTATATAAAAAAGAGGACAAAATAATTGTTTTATTTTGTCCTCTTTCTATTTTTAATTTGCGGAAATCGATTCATTTTCCTCAGAACCAGATTCTTCATTATTATTATCTGGTTCGACCGATTGTTGCGCGGCTTCCGCATCTTCCATTCTACAATATTCATTGTATTTTTGCTCAATTTCCGTCATTAAGCTCTTCATAATAAAATAAATTGCATCAATAGGTAATCCACTTTCATTTATTACCTTAACAATTTTTTGTTCTAAATCTCTAAATATCATATCCTTTTATCTCCTTTATTTATCTATCTTCTTTTGCAATTCAATCACACAAGCTAATAAAAATTTAATTCAATCTTCTTGATTAGAAACTACTTTAGTTGGATATTTTTTATTTCTAGTATTCTCTATAAAGTGAACATATTTATCAAGTTCAGGAATTTGTTCTAATTCATCAATAATATACCCATAGCTATGTTGTCCATCATAAAATTCTTTAATATAATCATAATCATAGATTTTAATCTTTTTTAAAATGTCTAATACATTATGGGTGTCTCTAACTTTAATATTTTGTTTAATATTTTTAGTAGAATTAGTTCCACCAATTTGAGTACCATTAGCACGAACTACCTTTCCTGATGCAGAATATAAATCAAGATTTAAATACATATCTATTTGAGAGCCACTAGAATCATTAATAACATGGTCTCCAACTCATAAGTTACCTAATTGAGCACCATTACCTTGCTTAGAGACAATTAAAGATCTTAAAGAAACCATATTTCCATTTCCATCATTAACTACAATTCCACTCAAAGTATTGTTTATTCAAGTTTCTGTTCCTGGAGAAATTGAAATTTTACCACTACTAGCAAGATTTAAATCTCCTTGGTCATTACCAATACCGCTACATTTAGATATACTGTTTCCTCACATGTTGATACCGCCATGTGCATTTAATCCACTAACACTAGGATGATCTGTTTCAATACCCATAGTTAAATAATAGTTACCTTTATGAATATCAATACTACCTCCGGGTAATATCTGCACCATTTACGGTTCCTCCTGATATGCTAGAACCAGTAATATTACCTGCAAAATTACCATTACTTGCATGTAGAGTTCCATTACTTTCAATATAAAATCTACTTCCATAATCAATTAAATTACCTCTACCACTGCTATAAGCACCACTAGTAATTTTAATATTACTAAAAGTAGCATTTCCATTTGAATCTATTTCTCAATTTGGACCTTTTAAAGCGCCACTTGCCGCAATATGTGTATTACCATTATTGCTTAATAATTCAGTTCCATTGATAGTTCATCCACCTATTTGTCCACTTGATGAATATAATGAACCATTACTATCAACAGCAAATCTATTATTAATAGCTAAATTCAAATTGTCTCTATTAGTTCCATTAATAGTTCTACTAAATAATCCATCATTGCTTGAAAATCTAACATTATTACTACTATTTTTATTACCAGTATAGATAGAATCATCATCAATATTAAATCCTGCTAATGTTCCTCCACCCTTTGCTGTCAAATGTCCATTTTCATCAACAACAAAATTACCATTACCTCATTCAATTCTAGGAGTGGTTAAATCAATTAACATACCTTGGTGATTTTTATTACCACTACCATAATTTAAAGGTTTTCCGCTATCATCATAATTTTTTCAATAGGCACTACTATATAACATAGCTTTAGGATCCATAGTATGACCTTCACTATCAAAATTTCGTGGATCTAAAATAATTTGGCCTGGACCTTTTTTACCAAAAATTGCAGAACCATCTTCTGCATTTAAAAACATTGTACGTTCACCAAAATTATATCCAAACATCCCAATTTCTTTTTGATTTTTACCAGCTTCTTTAACACTACCCATTAACATACCAGTAAAGCTATTATCAGCTTCCTTTTTACCAGCTCCAATTTGCGGAGCTAGTATAACTCCATTTTCATTTTTATCTATACTTACACTATTTCCATCTCATCCATTAATTGCGGCATTGCCATATTTATTCAATAGTAAGTGAATTGGAATATGAATTCTTGCAACTTCAATAGCACTATTGTCTAATACAATACATTCAAGTCCATTTGTAACACACTCTCCATCAAAGTTATCAAGTGGTTTAAATGAAGCTTGAGATCTAGGTAAAACTATATCAGATCTATTATAAATTCCTAAATGAATACTATCTATTCAGTCTCCTCTACCATTATTTACAGTAGGATCTCATAATCTTCCTTTTATATTTCAATCATAATTAACTGCATTAGCTTTAGTTAAATTACTAATATCTTCAACTATATTATTTATTACTTTTGTTACTTTTAATTCAAAAGGATTTGAATTATCATATTGCGGTTTGCGACCATCAGAACTATAAATTGCGTATCTAAATCCTGTACCTTCGACTAATGAAACTCCATATCCACTTTCCGCAGTTGCAGTAATTACTGGTATTGTCGCATAATATTCAATATTATCATAAGTCATAATAACTTTTACTATATTAGCAGGTGAATTAGCCCCTTTATAACCACTGTAGCTAAAGGTTCCACTTTCAGTAACATTTAAACTAGTTTCATCTCATTGAGTAGTTGTATATTTATTTCTTAATATACTTCATTCAATAGAAATAGGTTTTCCTTCCGTTGTTTGACCTGGTGTTCCACTCGGATAAATTTTTACTCCATTATGTCATAATTCAGCCTCAAATCATTTTCCAGTCTGTCTTGGAGTATAATTAATGTTTCCATTTAATACCATTGGATATCCAAATCCAGTGTTTTGAGTATTAGGAACTATTTTACACACAAATTCAGTTCCGTTAGTTCCAGGCTCTCCTTCTTTAACAAAAGTAAAATCTGTTTCCGCAACTAAATTCATATCTTTATAATCGACTGTTAATTTAATTTTATTATTACTTTTTTTAATATCATACTTATCTCTAATTGTATAT
>CAJOQL010000014.1 GCA_905236935.1 uncultured Bacilli bacterium | reverse complement strand
TCAGGAGCTGCATTTAATATCACAAAATTTTATAATATAAGATTACAAGAATCATTAAATAGAAATCTTGAAAAAGAAAAAATAATTAAACCTATAAATAGATAACTTTAAGTTGTCTTTTCTTATGCCCAAATGTTATAATTTATTTATGAAAGAAGGAAAGTATATGGAATTAAAAGGAAGTAGAACTGAAAGCAATTTAATGGCTGCATTTGCTGGTGAAAGCCAGGCACGAAATAAATATACATATTATGCATCTCAAGCTAAAAAAGATGGATATGAACAAATTGCTGCAATTTTTGAAGAAACAGCAGGCAATGAAAAAGAACATGCTAAATTATGGTTTAAGGAGTTACATGGCGGAAAAGTTCCTAGCACTTTAGATAACTTAAAAGATGCTGCAAATGGTGAAAATTACGAATGGACTGAAATGTACGAAGAATTTGCTCGTATTGCTAAAGAAGAAGGTTTCGATCAAATTGCTTTCCTATTTGAAGAAGTAGGTAAAATTGAAAAAAATCATGAAGAAAGATTCTTAAAACTTATTGATAACATTGAAAATAATTTAGTATTTCAAAAAGGAGAAGAAAAAGTATGGATTTGTCGCAACTGTGGTCATGTTTATGTTGGAGAAAATGCTCCTGTTGTATGCCCAGTATGTGCTCATCCACAAAGCTACATGGAATTAAAAGCTGAAAACTACTAAGAAAAATATAATTTAAAACAAATAAAAGATATTCAAAAACACACTTGAATATCTTTTATTTTTCATCTTCAAACTTATGTGAAGGTAAAAATTCTTTTGAAAGTAGTCCTTTACCTTGAATATTTTTAAACTTTCCCTCATTTAATACTAAATCAAACTCACCAATAAATTCATATATTATCGGATTAAATGCTAGCTTTGCTTCATTAAACTCATAATATTTAGTTGAAGGATTAAAATTACTAGCTAGTCCAAATAAATCTAAATAATCACAATCATTTTTATACTTTTCAATTAAAGTACTATATAAAGCATAACTTGGATTTAAAAAATCATCATTATTATCAAATCCACATGCTACTATACTAGCTCTATTTTGATACTTAACAACAATCGCACCACCAACATATTTAAATTTTTCTTTTCTTAATCGTTCTGTAGCAATTATCATTTCATTTTTATATACTAATAGTCTCTTATCAGATTCCATTTTTTCAGCTAATACTTTTTCAGTATTTTCTCTTTGAATCATTTCATTCCAATAATTATTTTCATCTACTTCATTTTCATATTGTTTTTGCGCATTAACTAAGCATTGTTCATAATCAACTTTAACTAATATTAAATCAGATAAACCATTATTAAATATATTTAAAATATTTCTATAAAAATTAACATCTTCATAAGTATAATTCTTAATTACATCATAAAATAATCCAATTTCTTTATTTGTTGCTACCTCAGTAATTAAACCTCTTTTATTACAATTTTTAATTTTTTCTTTATATTCATCACTAATATCATTAAAATCAAATTTTTTTAAATTAATATAAGGATTAATTCTAGGCATTACAAAATCAAGTGGAGCAAGTTCTCTTCTTCTTCTAAAACCTAAATCTTTTAAAGCATCGATAATATTTACATTTTGATTATAATTTGGTAGAAAGTTTTTCTTAGGATTTAACTCTCCAATTATAATTTCAGGATTAATCTTTAAAAAGGCCATGCCTTTTTTCTTATAATAAGAGCCTAAATCTCTAACAAACATACGAAGAAGTTCATTATCATAATAATCTATTAAAAATCCTTTAGGTGCATATGCGAATTTATAAAATGGACCTATCTTTTTAATTAGAATTAAAGATGCTCCTACTAAATTATTACTATCATCTCTATATCCTATATAATCATAAGCAAAACCTTTTTCACCCATTAATTTAGCATAATTTACACTTTGAGCATAATTCCTTAATGGATGACTTGAAGCATATTCTTCATATTCTCCAATTGTTAATTCAACTATCCTCATAAGAACACCTCTATCTAATTATAATAAACTTGTTAAAAATTTACAAATAATTTATAATTAAAATGTATAGTAAAGGAGAAAAAAATGAAAATAAAAGATATAAAAGCAAGAGAAATATTAGATTCAAGAGGAAACCCAACTGTTGAAACAGACCTTTATTTAGAAGATGGCCGTATGGTTCGAGCATCTGTTCCTTCTGGCGCTTCAACTGGTTCTAATGAAGCTCTTGAACTTCGTGATGGTGAAAAAAGATATTTAGGAAAAGGAACCCTAAAAGCTGTAAATAATGTAAATACAATAATTAAAAATGCTCTTGTAGGTAAAGAAATTAATCAAATTGAATTAGACAAATTATTAATTGAATTAGATGGTACTAAAAATAAAACTAATTTAGGTGCTAATGCTATACTAAGCGTATCTTTATGCATTATGAAAGCTACTGCCTTAATTCAAGGTAAACAAATTTATGAGTTATTTAATGGGCCATACACATTACCTTATCCAATGATGAATATTATTAATGGAGGAGTTCATGCTTCTAGTGGCTTAGAATTTCAAGAATTCATGATTATACCTAAGCAAAACACTTTCAAAGAAAGACTAAGATGTGGTTCAGAAATTTTTCATAATTTAGCTAAATTACTAAAAGAAAATGGATATTCTACTGCTGTAGGTGATGAAGGAGGATTTGCCCCAAACTTAAATACAATTGAAGATGCATTTGATTACATTGTAAGTGCTATTAAATTATCCGGATATATTCCTAAAGAAGATGTTTCTATTGCCATAGATGCCGCTGCAACAGAATTCTATGATGGCGAATTTTATACAATTAATAAAAAGAAAATAACTAAAGAAGAACTAATTAATTACTACATAGAATTAGTAAATAAATATCCAATTGTATCTATTGAAGATGCTTTCGCTGAAAATGATATTGACTCAATTCAAAAATTAACAAATTTAATTGGCAATAAAATAATGCTTGTTGGTGATGACTATTTTGTAACTAATATCCACTATTTACAAAAGGGAATAAATGAACATTATAACAATTCAATATTATTAAAAGCTAATCAAATTGGAACAATTTCTGAAATGTTAAAAGCAATTAAACTAGCTAAAGATAATAACTTTAAAACTATTATTTCTCATAGAAGTGGAGAAACAGAAGATACATTTATTGCCCAAATGGCTGTAGGATTAAACTTAGGATATATTAAAACTGGTTCTCTATCAAGAGGCGAAAGAATTGCTAAATATAATGAATTATTAAGAATAGAAGAAAAATTATCAGACTAATTATTGATATTTTATAGACTTTATGATAAATTAATATTGCTTAAATGAAAGGAGTACTCTTAAATGGAAACAGTTTTATTAATCATTTCAGTTTTATTAATCGCTTTAGTTTTATTACAAAGCAATAAAGCATCAGATGCTGGTCAAATAATATCTGGTGGAAATACTGAATTATTTTCTAATACTAAAGAAAGAGGCTCAGAATTACTAATTAGTAGAATTACTCTAGTTTTAGGTTTAGCTTTCTTTATAATATCATTCATTATTTATATGAGCTAATAAACTAAAGAATATAATTATTATTTATAGTTAAATCAGTTTTAAATAAAGTTGTAATATAAAAGTAGACCATATGGTTTACTTTTTCTTTTGCTATAACAGCTAATAAAAATAAGATTAAAAAATAGACTTATCTTAGTTAAAACAAAAAAGACTTATATTACAAAGCCTTTTTACAATTTAAAATCTTTAATATCATCATCAAACATATCTTTTCCATCAAAAAATGCGTGAACTTTTACATGATGAATAAATGCAATTATATTTGAAGGAAATTTCTTAATTGTTTTATTTAGAATTGTAGTATACTTATTATAAAAAGATTTAGTAGCCTCTAACTTTTCATTAATATCATACAGTTCATCATAATAATTTTTAAATTTATCTTCATCATATAAAGAATCATAATCACTTTTAATTCGATTAATTAAAACATTAAACTCTGCTAATTTTCTTTCAAATTCAAAACTAGATATATTCATATCTTTTACTTTTTTAAGTTCATCAAAAGTTTTATCTGGTAAATTTGTTTTTTCAATTATAATATCCTTCATTAAATTCAGTAAATCATATTTTTTTCTAAGTAATTCATCAATAATACCTTCTGCTTCATTAATCTTAATTTTACTAGATTGTAAATTATTATATATAATAATATAAATTATCCCAAATATCCCTGTTAAAGATACTATCGTTAATAATATTATAAAAACTGGATTCATATTTTCACCCTATCATCATTATATCAAAAATAAATAAAAAGTGATACAATGTTAATGATGAAATATGAAAATAAATAAAATCGAAGTAGGCTTTTTAAAAACAAATTGTTATATTTTAACTAAAAATAATAAACACTTAATAATTGATCCTGGTGATGAGTTTACTAAAATAGATAGCTATATAAAAGGAAAACTAGTTGGAATAATTATTACTCATTATCATTTTGATCATATAGGCTCATTAGAAGAATTAGTTAATAAATATAATGTAAAAGTATATGATATTAACAATCTTAAAGAAGGAAATAATAAAATAGATGATTTTACTTTTACTATGATAAAAACTCCCGGCCATAAATCAGATTTAATTAGTCTTCTTTTTGAAAATAAACTTTTTTGCGGTGATTTTATTTTTAAAGGAACTATTGGCAGAACCGACTTAGCAACTGGTAATTTTACTCAAATGCAAAAAAGTATAAAGGAAATATTAAAATTAAATCCTAAAACTATTATTTACCCCGGTCATGGTCCATCTACAACATTAGAACAAGAAAAAGCTAATTTAATATCATACTTATAATTATATTTCAGGTTCTTCCTCAAATTCAACATAATTTATATTTGAAGGACTTAATATAAACCATTTATCATTTACAGGATCATTAACTACTAGAAAGTTCTCATTTAAATTTGCTAAAATTCCTTCAAATATTATATTTTCATTATTAAAAAATCCATTTATTTTTATCCTTTTATTTAAATTATTATTTAGAATATTAAATATCCAATTTTCTTTATTTAACACTAGTTCTTGTTTATCTTCTTTTTCTCTCGGAAAAGAAGTATTTGAAAAATACAATCCATTCATATACACACCTCTAAATATAATATGAAATAAAAAACTTTTTATTATATCTAAGCATAAAAAATGACTATTTATTCATAGCCATATTTTTATTATTTTTAACTTTACTAATACGTATTAACATAGTTGGATCAAAATAGTAAGCAACTACAGTATCTTTAACCTCATATCTTTTAGCTAAATTTATAATACCCTCAGCAACCTCATCTTTTTCTTCGTTAATTATAAACTTAAACCATGAGTCTTTATCATTAAAACCATGATTTTTTGCATCTTCGATATCTCTATTTTGAAGTGCAGTTAATTCTAATTTAAAATCTTCAATGTCCATAAAACCTCCTTAATTTGAATATTTAGAATCAATTCCAAAGTAATCTTCTAAAGTAATCCAATCACCATCATTATATAATTTTTTAGCAAGTTCTTTTCCAACATACCTAAAATGCCATGATTCATGAATATATCCAGTTTCATCAGTTTTACCCTTTGGATATCTTAGTATATATCCATATTTATGAGCATTATTTGATAGCCATTTAGCTGGCACAGTATCATTAAAATCACTACTGATACAAGGATAAGTTTTAGATGAATCTTTTACACATATATCAAAAGCAAGCCCAGTTTGATGTTCAGAAGATCCTGGCCTAGCCGAAGACTTATCAGCCGCTACCTGACCTTTTCTTTTAACATATCCATTATATAAATCTTTTTGATAATCATAACTACGATATCCACTTTGAATCCACATATTATATCCAATTGCAAAAGCATCTGCTTTCATTTCATTCCAAGCTTCATAAGCAGTTTTATCAATGCAATCTCTACAAAAACCATCCATTGAAGCAGTTATTTTTTTATAAGTATTGGTTGGAACCCAGTCACTAGTTAAATTATAAGTTTTATTAGCTATTAAATAACCATCAATATAATAAGCTCCATTCCTATATTCAACACTATATCCTTTTGCTGTAGTACCAGTAAGCAAATTAGAAGCTTTATTTTCATTAGTCGTAGTTGTAGTCATATTAGTAGTAGAAGTTGTAACTTTAGTACTTAATTTGCTTGTTGTAGTTGTTTGGGTAGTAGTATTAATCTTATCATTTGTAGTCGTTGTAGTAATTTTATCATTTGTAGTTAAATTTTCTTTTAAATCATCAGCATTTATTGATAAATTATTAGAAGCAAAAAGTCCTTTACTTAAATAAATCAATAAAACAACTATTAATACAATTATAGTATTTAATAATAATTTTTTCCTAGGTATTTTTCTATAAAATAAGTATCCTAAATATAATAAACCTAAAATACTTAGTATTAAAATATAATAAATGTTACTCATTACTTACCTCATATTCAATATTGTTGTCATCTAAAAATTTCATAATTTCAATATTATTAATTCCCATTCCAAGTCTTATTAATCCTCCAACATCTTTAATTACACTAAATCCTACAATCATTCCATAAACTAGACCATCTTTAGATAAAATTGGGCCACCTTCCATACCAGGGACAATCAAATTAGAGATTTCTAACATCGAAATATTATCATTTTTATCAGCAATATTACGTGCCATAATTCCGTCAGTTGGAAAAATAGGAAAATTCATTAATTTAAAATCTGAAGTAATTTTAAAATTTTCCTCATCATACTTAAATGCTTTATATTCTGGAAAAGCAAATCCCAAAGTACAAATGCTATCCCCAGGCTCTAATTTTTTTCTAGCAAATTTAGGAAAATTTTCAACTAATAATTCTTCTTTATTTTGAATACTAATAATTGCCATATCTAAATATGGATGCTTTATTACTGTTAATTTACCAGGATTATCAGCAATATCAATTAAAATATTATGCATTCCTACAATAGTATCTTTTGTAATACCATATTTTTCTTCAATTTTTTTAATATTTTTAGGTTTACTATCTTTAATTTCTTTTAAAATAGATGGATATGTTTCATTATATTCAGAGCAAGAAATAAAAATATCAGCAGTTTTAGCTGTAGTTAAAATATCTCCATTTTTATTTAACACCATCATTGTTGAAATATCATTTGTTATATATTTATTTTCATAGAAAAGTCTCCCAATTAAAAAAGGTCTTACATATTCTAATGCACTTTTAATAGCAGTTCTATACATATATCACCTATACTCATACTTATTTTTAACAATATTAACTAATCCAAATAATTCTAGAACAACAAATAATAACATAAAAAAAATACATATAAAATCATTTTCAAAAGAAATATTAGCAATTAAAGTAGATATAATTCCTATTAAACCAATAGCTATAATTATTAAACCTTTTATATTTTTCTTATTCATAAATAACCACCCTTAATTTTTCTAACAAAATTATAACATAAGTTTTTACAAATATTAATAATTATATTTTGAATTAATAAAGATATTTTAACTTTTCAAATCATCTCAAACATAAAATTATTGACTATTTATTATAAATAAGTATAATAAAAACTTAATTAAAGGGGGAACTTTTAATGATATATAATTATAACAATGCTAAAGTAATAAGCAATAATGTAAGAGATACATATGGAATGTTATGTTATTTAATGAAATTATATAGTTTAAATTTATCAAAAATGGAATTAGAAACTATATCCAATTATTTAGCATTCTATAACTATTATGTATATAAAATGCCAGATTTTTATGGTAATAAAACAGAAATATTTAAATATAAACAATCTATAATATGTACAAATGGAGAAGTAGGAGATTTAATCTATGATTATAAATCAAATGAAATATCATTTGCAGAATTCAATAGTATAACTAATTTTACAGAAGGAGAAAGAATAGATTTTATTTTTACTGAAAATGGTAAAATAGTTTTTTATACATTTGATGAATTTAATAAAGTATTTATATATAATGAACAAAAAAGTAAAAAAATTAAAATTAATGAATATCGTGAAGTATTTATTCCAAGTAATCTAGAACCAGATGATTTTATTGATTTAAGTGATAATATATCTTATTTTGATAAAATAGTATGTTTAAAAATGAAAATAGAAATGATAAAAACAAAAAGTATTTTTAACAATAGGAGTGATAAAAATGTTAAATTATAAAAATTTTATGCAAGAAGATTTAAGAACTTATGATAATCCTTTAGAAGAAAGAACATCAAAAATAATTATGTCATATTTAAAATATTATAATTATGTTCAAATATTTGGAAATATTATTTACTCTGATCATAGTTATAAAATATTTTTTAGTAATAAAGAAAATCTTGCAACCCTTCATTTTGGTAATAACCTTGCAATTTTAACTGAATATAATGATAAATCTACTGCCTTTCCTAAAATTAGAACTGACTTTGTCAAAGAAGAAAGATTAGAATATCTTGGCGATTTTCGTGATAAATGTATAGTTTATACTCATAATGGCTTTAAAGAAAGTATGTACTTTAGTCCAATTCATTATCAAGGTATGAAAGATGAAGAATACTATTTAAATAAAATACCAACTAGATCAAATCCAAATGATGTAAGAAAAAATAATTTTTCTTCCGTTATAATGCGTATAATTGCTAGTGCTGATTATGCTAATGAAATAAGATGTTTAAGAGAAGGGGAACCAGTTTATAATGGTAAACAGGTTAAAACCATAAGATAACACATATAAGGGCTAATAAATAAAGCCTTTTTATTGCTTTTTTAAGCAATTTTAAGTATACTAAATCTAGAAAGAAGGAAGTAAAAATGCGTGAATTTACTGACCAAGAATTAGTTAGAAGAGAAAAAGCTAATAACTTAAAAGAAATGGGATTAGACCCTTTTGGCGAAAGATATGACCGTACAGGTTATGCTAAAGAAATAAAAGAAAAATATGCTGAAGTTGAACATGATGAATTTGAAAATATTAACGCTATATATAAGGTTGCTGGAAGAATTATGTTTATTCGTAAAATGGGGAAAGCATCATTCTTTAGTATTCAAGACAAAACTGGTAAAATTCAAATATATATTTCTATAAATGATATTGGTGAAGAATCTTATGCTTTATTTAAAACTGCTGATATCGGAGATATTGTAGGTGTTGAAGGCAAAGTAATGAAAACCCAAACTGGTGAAGTTACTTTAAAATGTTTAAAATATACTCATCTAGTTAAAGCTCTAAGACCACTTCCTGAAAAGTTCCATGGACTTACAGATATTGAAGAAAGGCTTCGCCGTAGATATGTTGATTTAATAATGAATGAAGACGCAAAAAGTGTTGCTTTTGCAAGACCACAAATATTAAAATGCATTCGTTCATTTATGGATAATGAAGGATTTACTGAAGTAGAAACTCCTATTTTAAATACATTACTTACTGGTGCATCAGCAAGACCGTTTATAACGCATCATAATACTCAAGATATGGATATGTATCTTCGCATTGCCTTAGAACTTCCTCTTAAAAGATTACTTGTTGGTGGTATGGAAGCAGTTTATGAAATAGGTAGAGCCTTCCGTAATGAAGGTATGGATCCTATGCATAATCCAGAGTTTACTATGATGGAAGCATATTTAGCATATTCTAATTTAGAAGGTATGATGGATATGACTGAAAAAATGTTTAAAACTATTGGAAATACAGTTTTTGGTAAAACAACATACAATTGGAATGGTAACGAGATAAATATTGATGGCACATGGAAAAGAATTAGTATGACTGAGGCTATTAAAGATCAAACCGGCATTGATTTCAAAAAAGAAATGAGCCTTGAAGAAGCTCTTAAACTTGCTACTGAACATGAAATAGTAGTAGAAGAACATCAAAAATCAATCGGTCATATTATTAACTTATTCTTTGAAAAATATGTTGAAGAAACACTAATAGAGCCAACTTTCTTATATGGTCATCCAGTAGAGATTTCACCACTTACTAAAAAAGATCCAAATGATGAAAGATTTACTGAAAGGTTTGAATTATTTATTGGCGGAAAAGAATTTGCCAATGCCTATACTGAACTAAATGATCCAATTGACCAATTAGAAAGATTTGAAAATCAATTAAAAGAAAAAGAACTTGGCAACGATGAAGCAAATGATATTGATATGGACTTCATTGAAGCTTTAGAATATGGCATGCCACCTGCTGGCGGTATTGGCTATGGTATCGATAGACTAGTAATGTTCTTTACAGAAAGTGCTAGCATTAGGGATGTAATATTATTTCCAACTATGAAATCTAGAGGTTAAAGCCTCTTTTTTTCTTTAAAATACACAAAAAAACTATTGAATTTTTGAAATTATGTTATAATGTAAATAGAGGAGGTTATAATGAAAAAAGAAGGTAAAAAGCATAGTCTAGTAAAAGTTGCTGGCCTAATGGTATTATTTACTGCATTACTTACTTGGGTAATTCCACAAGGAATGTACCAAGGTTCAAGCATTAATGTAACTGAGATAACACGTGTAGGTCTCTTTGATTTCTTTACATATGGATTACTTGGTTTATACTATTTTACAGTTCTAGTTACATTCTTATTTGTACTTGGAGCATTTTACGAAGTATTATCTAAAACTAAAGGATATCAAACTTTAACTAGCAGTATTGCTAAAATATTTAAAGGAAAGGAAATTATATTTGCTTTAATAGTATCCTTATTAATTGCTGGTGTAACATCAATAACTAATGAATACATTGTTGTAATTTCAGTAATTCCATTTATCATTACAATCATGAATAAAATGAAACTTGATAAAATAACTGGATTTGTAACAACATTTGGATCTATTTTAGTTGGTATGTTAGGTTCAATTTGTAGTACTAAAATTGTTGGTATGAGTATTAATTACTTATCACAATCTTATGAAATTGAATTTAATACACTTATATGGGTTAGATTAGTAACATTTGCTATAAGTTATATTGCATTTAACTTATTTACAGTCTTACATATTAGAAAAACTCGTAAAGATAAAAAGACTGAAGTAATGCCAGACTTATTTGAAAATGATAAGGTAAGAGAAGGAAGTAAGAGTAAAGCATGGAGTATTGCTCTAGTATTTTGTTTAGTTTTAATAATTACTTTACTAGCATACTTACCATGGGAAACAGTATTTAATACTACATGGACTACTAAAGCATTAGATTCAATTAAAAAAGCTGAAGTATTTGAATCACCAATATTTGCCTACATCTTAGGAAATGTTACTGCATTTGGTCAATGGGATATCTTTGGAGTACAAATTACTATGCTAGTTGGTATTTTAATGATTAAATTAATCGACAGAATACCTATTGATGATATTTTAGAATCATTTGGTGAAGGCTTTAAAAAAGTTGGAAAACTAGTTATTATCCTATTACTTTGCTATATTGTTTTAGAATTTACAGTAATGTATCCAGTTATACCAACTATTATTAATTGGTTCTTTGGATTATTTAGTAATGCTAGTGAAAAACTAGTACTTGCTATATCTCCAGTTGCTGGTTTATTTACATCATTATTTACTGTAGAATATCAATACACTGTAAGCTTAATTGGACTATATTTAGCTGGTGCTCATAGTGCTAATTATTCACAAATTGCATATATGTTACAATCTACATTTGGTTTAGCTAGTATGTTTAGTCCAGCTTCTGCAATTCTTTTAATGGGATTATCTTATTTAGGTATTTCATATAAAGAATGGATGAAGTATATTTGGAAATTCTTACTAATTATGTTTGCAGTAATAATTATTCTAATGATTATTATTTGTAAATAATAAAATCTATCAATTATGGTAGATTTTTTTGCGCCTAAATATTTCAAATATGCTATCATATTTAATAGTGATGTTTATGAAAAAGAAATTACCAATTATAATTATTTGTTTTATTTTTGTCTGTTTAGGGGTAACACTATTTATGTTAACATCTAAAAATAAAGATATGAATAATGCTAAGTCATCTACAGTTAATAATGAAACTAAGGAATTAAATTTAGAAATATCTAGTACAGCAACTTTAATAACATCAAAAGATATTGTAAATGAAATTACTGAAAAAATAACCGATAATAATGCAAGTAAAGAAGTTAAAACTACAAAAACAACCACGCTATCAACAACTTCATCAAATAATAAAAAAATAACTACAACAAAAATTTCAATGCCAACAACAAGTAGTATCAAGGTAACTGCACATACCATAGTTTCATCAACACAAAATGAAACTACAACTAAGATAACTACTACAAAAAGAACTAAAGTTAAAACTGAAACAATTGAAGAATCAGAAATAGTTGAAACTAAGTACGGAGTAGATAAAACAAAAATAACCACGTATAAAATTATAACTTATAGTGATGACACCACTGAAAAGAATAAATCATCTGAAACTTATAAATATAATTACGCTGGATTTAATGCAACAACCACTGATTTATTAGCAGAAGCTACAACTATTTCCCAAAATAATATGCCTTCTTATAACGAAGTTGTAGCAAAAGTAAATGAATATCGCTCTGCTGCTGAATCAGAGCCAATTACCTTAGACGAACAATTATGCTTAGCTGCTACAATAAGAGCCATGGAACTAGCATATGCTAATAAATTTGAGCATATAAGACCAAATGGAAAGAGTTTTTCAACTATTTTAGAAGATTTTAAAATTTCTTATTCTGCCGCTGGTGAAAACATTGCAGCTGGCCATACTACAGTATCAGGTGTAATGCAAAGTTGGTATAATTCAAGCCAACATCGTGCTAATATGGAATCAAAATACTTCAAAAAAATTGGCGTAGGTAAATATAAATTACCAAATTCTAAATATGGTACATATTGGGTTCAATTATTTACAAACTAAATAGCCTATGCAAGTGACTAATACTAGGCAATTATTTATTCTAAAAGCCTTGCTTAATACAAAAATTAATGCTAAAATCTAACTTGTAATGCGATGAAAATATTTAAGTAGTTATATATATATTTAAAGAGAGTAAATGCATTAGCTGAAAGTATTTATAAATTAATTTATATAACGAAATTCACTATTTGAGCATTAAACGTAATTCTGCGTTAAAGAACTAAAGTGCATGAAAAATCATGAATTAAGGTGGTACCGTGCTATTAAGCACCCTTAAGCTTATGATTTTTTTTAATGGAAAGGAAAATAAATTATGCAAGAAAAATTAAAAGCCTTAGTTGCCAGTGCAACTGAAGATGCAAAAAACATTAAAAACGAAGCAGATTATCTAAATATTAAATCAAAATACTTAGGTAAAAAAAGTGAACTAGCTGAATATATGTCTCAAATTAAACTAATGAGTAACGATGACAAAAAAGTATTTGGTCCTTTATTTAATAAGATAAAAAATGAATTTGAAACATTATTTATTGCAAAACTAGAAGAAACTGAAAATAGTGATGATACTCTAAAATTTGATCCAACACTACCATGTAATAATAACAGTGGATCACTTCATCCAGTAACAATAGTAGGAAGAGAAGTAACAAATATTTTAAAAAATATGGGGTTCATGATAATGTCTGGTCCAGAAATGGATAGTGAATACTATAATTTTGAAGCTTTAAACATTCCTAAAACACATCCTGCTAGAGATATGCAAGATACATACTGGTTAGATAATGGCATGCTTCTACGTACTCAAACAAGTGCTGTTCAAAACCGTGCAATGCGTAAATATGGTGCACCACTTAAAGTATGCGTACCTGGAAGATGCTTTAGAAATGAAGATTTAGATGCTTCTCATGAAAATACTTTTTTCCAACTAGAAGGTATGGTAATCGATGAAAATATTTCAATAAGTAATCTAATATATACCATGGAAGGAATGCTAAAAGAAGTATTTAAAAAAGATATTAAAGTTCGTTTAAGACCTGGATTTTTCCCATTTACCGAGCCTGGCTTCGAACTTGATTGTTCTTGTATGATATGTGGTGGCAGTGGTTGCTCAACTTGCAAAAATTCTGGTTGGATTGAACTATGTCCATGTGGAATGATTCATCCAAATGTCTTAGAAGAAGGCGGCATAGATAGTTCAAAATATTCTGGCTTTGCTTTTGGTTTAGGCTTAACTCGCTTAGCAATGATGAAATACAAAATAAATGATATTAGAGTCTTAAATAGTGGAGACTTAAGATATCTAGAAGGATTTAATGTGAGGTAATTTATGTTAATATCTTGTAACTTATTAAAAAAACATATTAAAAATAGTGAAGAAATAGATTTTATATCCGTTTGGGATAAATTTACAATTAGAACTGCTGAAGTAGAAGGTATAGAATTAAAAGGCAACCAATTTGACAATGTTGTAACAGCCAGAATTTTAGAAGTTCAAAACCATCCAGAATCTAAAAAACTACATATTTTAAAAGTCGATACTGGTAGTGAAAGACTTCAAATAGTATGTGGTGCTCCTAATGTACGAGAAGGAATGATTGGTGCTTGCATAAAAGTAGGTGGCCACATTGATGGAATGGAAATCGGAGTAAGACCTTTAGCCGGTGTTGCCTCTCATGGTATGATGTGTAGCGGTAAAGAGCTTGGAATTAGTGATGATCACTCTGGAATTATTGAACTACCAGAAAATACTCCTATTGGCGTAGATATTAAAGAACTTTATCCAATTGAAGACATTGTTGTAGAAATTGATAATAAATCCTTAACTCATAGACCAGACCTTTGGGGACATTACGGAATTGCTCGCGAAATTGCAGCTATTACTGGTCATGAATTATTACCACTTGAATTAAATACTGAAGTTCCAGATAAGAAAAAGCTTAAAATAAAAATTAATAATCCAGAAAGTTGTTATAGATACGTTGGAACTAAAATTGATAATATTACTAACGATGAAACTCCTATTTGGATGCAAATATTCTTATATTATGCTGGAATGCGTAGCATTAACCTATTAGTCGATTTAACTAACTATGTAATGCTTGAACTAGGACAACCAATGCATGCATTTGATTCTAGAATTGTTAAAGATATCGAAGTAGGATTTGCAAGTGCAGGTGATACTTATACTACTTTAGATGGCAATGAAAGAAAACTAACTAATGAAGATTTAATGATTAAAAATGGTGGAAAATATTTTGCAATTGCTGGTGTTATGGGAGGATTAGACTCTGAAATTGTAACAGATACTGACTCTATCATTTTAGAATCTGCTTGTTTTGAAGCATCAACTATTAGAAAAACAGCTATAAGATTAGGACTTCGTACTGAAGCAAGTAGTCGATATGAAAAAAGCTTAGATCCAAATTTGACTATTACGGCTACTAATCGATATATAAAACTGTTAAAAGATGAAAACCCTTATATTGAATTTGGTTCAAGTATAACTGACTTATACCCAACTATTCAAGGAGAAAATCAAATTGAATTAGATAAAGCTTATTTATATAAATATATGGGCTTTGAAATTGAAGACAAAATAGTTATGGATATTTTAACTTCACTAGGTTTTAAAGTTAAAAATACAGCTAAAAAATTTAATGTAACTGTTCCAACATATCGTTCAACTAAAGATGTATCCATCGCAGCAGACATTATTGAAGAAATATCTCGTATGTATGGCTATGAAAACTTTTCTCACGTTCCGCTTAAAATGGCTATGACATTTTGCAATGAAGAATTAGTTTATGATACAGAATACGAAGTAAAAGACTATTTAGCAAATAGATTTAACTTACATGAAATTAACACTTATTTGTGGAATAAAACATCTTTCTTAAAGAAAATAAATATCGAAGTTGATAACGTAAAACTTCTAGGCAAAATCGAAGACAATATTTTAAGAAAAGATTTAAACTTAAGTATGTTAGAAGCATCTATGGAAAATATTAAAAATAAAGATGAATTTGGTATATTTGAAATCGGTACAATTATTGATGAAGAAGCTAAAAGACATTTAAGCATAATGTTAGTTAAAAATAATGATAATCTAAAAACAGGTTACTATCAAATAAAAGATTGCATTTTTAACTTATTTAAAACTTTCAAAAATATTAACGTTAAATTCATTTATTTAGATGAAAAAGAAAATTACTATAATAAAGATTTAACTCTTGGTATTCTTGCTAATGGTGACTTACTAGGTTATATTACTGTATTTAATAAAAAAGTTAGCAATGCCATAAGTAAGAAAAAATCCTTTATATGTGCAGATATTGACTTTGATAAATATTGTAATCTAGAAAAAGAAAATTATATTTATGAAGAAGTTAGTAAATATCCCAAAACAACTCTAGATTATACAATAATTACTAAAAGAGGAAGTTTCTATAAAGATTTAGAAGATGTTTTAGATGGCTTTACAAGCCCAATTATTAACAAAAGAGAACTAGTTGATATTTACTTAGATGGAGATACTAAAAAAGTCACAATTAGATATACAGTTGGTTCCTTAGAAAAAACTCTAACAAGTGTAGAACTAGAAGACTTTAAAAATAAATTTATTAAATATTTAGAAACAAATAATTTGGGAATTTATGAATAATAATTAAAATAAAACAAGCAAAACGCTTGTTTTATTTATTAGTATTTTCGTAATAATTACGTTCACTTAGTTGATCTAAAATGATTTCTAATTCCTCATCTAATGAACTTTCATAAGCCTCTTCTGCTAAATAAATAATATCTTTTAATGAAGTATAATTTTCTGGATTAATATCATTTCGCTTTAGAACATCTATTTGATAATTAGTTAAAAGTAACTTATCATTAACCTTAGTTAAAGCATTACTTACAAAATCTAATTCACTAGTTAATTTATCTATATCTATCTTATCCATTAAATAAAATCTAAATAATTAATGTAATTTAACTTTTCTAAAATAATAAATGCAATTAAAGCGCATAAAATGAATATAAACAATAACACTGGAATTATACTACCTTTTTTCTTCTGTTTTGGAAGTGCTCTCTCAATTACTAATTTTTTATTTAATTTATTATCTTCCATAATTATTTACCTTTCATATTAATAATAAAATATATTGTTAATATAAGAATACTTATTAACAAAATCCTTATAATATTTATATCTTTTTCATACCTTGCTGTCAAGATTATATCATCATTAATATACGTATTAAAATCAAATTTTTCATCTCCATTAAACCAGCCAATAAAAGTATATCCTTCTCTTTTAGGCTCAAAATATTCAATTTTTTTACCTTCCTCTATAAGCTTCTCTTCTACCTTATCACCAATTTTAAATGTAATTTTATAATATACTGGAACGTAATCATTCCATATTCCTAATTTGTTTTCCTTAGCTACATTCTGCGCCTTATATAATTCATTTGTATAAGTATAATTACCATAAATATATCTAACTTTTGCATATCCTAAACTAATTAAATCTAATTCTAACAAAGAATTATCAACAAATATCCAAGCTAAAGTTCTACCATATTTATCTACTTTATCACTATTATCATCATACTCTAAAATTATTTCTTCAGCATTTGTAAGTTTATTACATGTATAATCACTAGCTTCTTTACCATATAAATCAACTACATTTTCTTCTTTTACTGATTCAGGAGTATCAATGCCTAAAAATCTTACTCTAGTTTTTTCTCCATTAATATCAAAAATAGCAGTATCTCCATCGACACATTTTATTAGTTTTACATCTTTTCTATCATTAGCATAAACATTTAAAATAACTGTAAATATCATTATTTCAAATAGTATTATTTTTTTCATATTAACCTCTAATGTAATAATATCTTTAGATTAGAAAAATATCAAGAAAAAGTAATTTATTTATTTTGAACTTTATGGTACAATTAACATAATAGAGGGTGGCTAGTTATGGAGATAGTAGATAAATTCCTAGAAGCATTACAAAAAATAATAAATGCAAATGAAACTCAAATTAATGATTTTGAGACTTTTAAAAATGATAAAATTAAAACAAAAAATATATTATATACTCATAACATCACTGGCAATGATATAACTTTAGATAATCTTTTTTCATTCAATGATGAAGAAATTAAAGTAATATTTGCATGCCTAGATAATACAAAAAAAGATATATTATATAAAACATACAATATATATAAACCATTATTTGAAATGTATAATAAAATTAAAGATAAATATAATGGTAATTTTGAAGCACCTCAATATAGTGAAGCATCTAAATGGTTAGATGATATCACTACAAAGATTAATAGTTATCTTAAAAATAATCAAACTAAAAATTTTAAATATATAAACGATTTAAAAAAGCAAAATACCTTATATAAAAAATACTATAATGCTTTTAATGGAAATGCTTTAATTAGCCCTATTGAAAACTTAAAAGAATTTTCTAAATTATTAGACACTCTTAACTTTAATGATAAAGAAAAATATCAAATAAAGAAATTTGTTGGCATTTCTCATATTAAACTACTTAGCATTGAGTTTAGTGAATCTATGAACAAAAAACTTGATAAATATCAAATAATACTAAAGAATAAAAAAGAAAAATATCATAAAGCATATAAAAAGCTTCAAAATGAAAAAGAATTAAATGTAGATATTTTAAATGCTGAAAGCATTAAAGACTTATCAATTAAATACAAAACAGGTGAATACGAAATTAGACAAGGTTTAACTTCAATTTTTATTGAAAATGTATTTGAAGATTTAAAAAATGAAAGAATTAATATTAATAATGCTATATTAGAATTAGAAAAAATACTAGAATTTTCTAAAATTGAAACTATTCCTAAAGAAGAAAAATTAGTTGAAAAGAATGAAAAAACTATAACCACAGAAAAAACAAAAAAAGAGAAAAATAAAGAAAACAAAGAACCTAAAGAAGATAAATTGATAATAAGAGCTAAAGAAATTTTAAAAAGCGAAAGTGAGTTTGTTAACAGTATTTCTGAAGAAGAATTTAGTAGATATTTAGCAAATAGTATAAATGATAATTCTTTAGAATCAGTAAAATATCAAATTGTCTCTATTTTATTAGCTCTACACGGTGAATTAGAAAAATACAAAAATGCTAAAGATTTAGAGCTAATTAGAAAACAAATACTAAATAATATTAAAGAATATATTGAAGCCTACAACGTTTTAAAAAGTAGATTAAATTTGTAAGAAAGGAGTTTTATAATGCAACAGTACATAATAAATATACTTAATAATGCTATATTACAAGGCAAAAAGCAAAAAAATTCAAATATATATGATATTGCTTTCTTACAAGAAATATTAAATAAAATTAAAAATGACAGAAGGTATTTTTATGATTTTATTTTAGATTTAAACAGTGATTTAATAAAAGAATTAACTATTATTATTGAACCAGAAAGTAAAAGAGAAGCCTTTTTAGCCTCAGTAATATATTTAAAAAATTTAACTGAGATTAATAAAAAAGAAGATGTAAAAATCCCATTAAGTAATAGTCAAGAAGAAATATTATATGAATTGGTCGAATTAATAAAAAGAATAATTGCAAATAATAATAAAGAAGAAAATGAATCTCAAAAATATTTTAAAAAATATGGTATTAAATATGAAAACTTATTAGATAAATTTAAAAATAATAGAGAATTAAGTATTGATGATTATGAATTAATAGAAAAACTAATTTTAGAATATGAAAAAGAATCAGTTGATAAAGTATTAAATGATGTTGTAGATTATTTAAATAATTATAATTATCGTTTATTACCAAATCATCCTAAAAATGTGGAAGATGATGATGAACTTGAAATAGAAGTTTCTGAAGAAAATGAAGAGGTAATTATTAAAGGCTATAATGGTGTTTTTGAAGAACCAACTTATGAAAATAACACATCTAATGATAATCCTTCTGAAAATAATGAAGAAAACACTGCTATAGAAAAATTAACTATTGAAGAAGATAATAATATAAATACACCTACAGAAGAATTAAAAGAAGATGCAAAAGTTAAAAATAACAAAGCAGTAAAAAAAGAAGAAAAAACAATTAAAGCACAAACCACCACAGATTTATCTCTTATTGGTTTATCAAATATAACTCTAAACGAATATTGTACTAATTTAGTTAATAGTGGAATGAATATTGATACTATTAATTATTATAACGAATACTTAAAAGATTTATTTTATCAAGATAATTATAATGGAATTATCTCTATCGTATGTTTATCTGACTATGAAACTATAAATGATTTATTTACTTACTTTAAAGAAATAAATCTAAATGAAAGTACCATAAAAGACTTATTAAATAGGGCCACTCAAATATTTTTTAATAAGAATAAAAATCTCTTTAAACAAAATGTTGAACTTGCATTAAAATATCATGCTAGTATAGAAAAACTAATAAAAACTAATATAACATATTTTTATAATTCACCAGAATATAATCAAAACAAAATAAATATGTTAGAGGAAAAAGGATTAAATATTAACAAAGTATTTGAAATAAAGCCACAAATTCTTGCTATTGGATTAGATAAATTATTAAAAAATATTGATTTACTAAGATCTTATGGGTTTGTTATAAATGAAGATGATTATGATAGCTTATCTATAATTAACTCACCAAATTTAAATATTATGATAGATACATTTATTGAATCAGGATTTAGTATAAATCTTGTGAATGAAAGCTTAAAAAGTATTCGCTCATTAATAATCAAAAGAATATTTTATGCATTTAAGAATAATCTTAATGTTTGGAATGAAAACATTACTAAAGATCGAATTAATGATAATTATGAAGAATGGATAAATAAAGAAAGAATTACTTTAAGTGAAGATGAAATAAATTATTTAATAAGTGATTATCCACTACTAGAATATCTTGAAAATGCTAAAAAACCTATGTACTTTAACGATATGAGTACTGCTCAAATAAAACGCAAATATGAGTTTAAATTTGGAACTAATGTAATATCTAGATTAAAAGTTTACAGTATATTTAAAGTTTTAATAAATCATAATATATCAGATAGAGAAGCACTATTCTATGCAATTATTTATAATTCAAATTTAGATATAAATGATTTTAATAGTATTAAAAAAGAAATATTAGGGAAGTGATAATTATGAATTATTTAGAAAAATACAATTTATCGAAAGATGAAATTAAAAAATTTAAAAAACATTTTAATAAAGACATTATTAATAAATTTGAAATAATGGAAAATAATGTTACAAAGATTCTAGATTATTTAAACACACTAAATATTAAAAAAATAAATAATTTAATTCTTACAAGACCGGATATTTGCTTTATGGACTTAAATTTATTAAAAGAAAAAACTAATAAATTTGACCCTAAACTAATAAAATTTATCTTTGAAAATGAAGCTGATAATATAATGAATTTAGATATTTAATAGACTCATAAATAATTATAAAATAATTAGCACTTAATATTGACAAGTGCTAATTTTAGTGGTATAACTAAATCATGAAAGGATGTGTGGATATATGAATTTAATCCCAAGAAATTTTTTCTTTGATGATGATTTAGACAACTTATTTGTAAATTCACCTAAAAGAAATGAAATGAAGTGTGACATTTATGAGGAAGGAAGCGACTATCATATCGTAATGGATACCCCAGGGTATAACAAAGATGATATTAACATTGAAGTAAAAGATGGATACCTTACAATTAAAGCTTCTAAAAAACAAGAAGAAAATGAAGAAACAAAGAATTATATAAGACGTGAAAGAGTATATGGCGAATTTCAAAGATCATTTGCTCTAAGCGACGTTGATATCGAAAAAATTGATGCTAAATTTTCAAATGGCACATTACATTTAATTGTTCCTAAAAAAGAGGATGAAAACTTAGCTAAAAAAATCGAAATTAAAGACTAGCTATTGCTAGTTTTTATTATTTCATGATATATTGAAAATAGGGTGGAGGTAAAAATGAAAAAAGATGTCTTATCATATTTAATTAATAGTATAGTTGGTGGAATAATGATAGGTATAGGAGGAACTATTTTTTTATCGTTAGATAATAAAATTATTGGATCACTACTATTTGCCATTGGCTTATTCATGATTGTAACAAGAAGCTATAACTTATATACTGGAAAAGTTGGTTACATCTTTGATAACAAACCAAGATATTTAATTGAAGTATTTACTACAATTATTGGGAACTTTATTGGAACTTTTATTGTCGGCTATCTTCTTAAATATACTAGAGTATATGACGCAATTAGTAAAAAAGCATTTAATATATGCACTATAAAGTTAAATGATGATATTTTAAGCATTATAATATTATCTATATTTTGTGGGATGCTTATGTACTTAGCAGTAGATGGCTATAAAACCGGTAAAGATGCCTTTAGTAAGTACGCATCAGTATTTTTAGGAGTAATGGTATTTATACTATGTGGTTTTGAACACAGTATTGCTAACATGTATTATTTTTCTGCAGCAAATTACTATAATGCTAAAGTATTTGGCTATTTAGGACTCATGATTCTTGGTAATGGCATAGGTGGAGTATTTATTCCATTAATGTTCAAATTAAAAAAATATCTTGAAAAATAGAATTGATTTAATTATTTTCCGGTAGTATAATTAAATTACTTTCTTGGCCTATTGGTGAAATGGTTAACACATAGCCCTCTCAAGGCTACATTCATGGGTTCGAACCCCATATAGGTCACCAAAGATATAACAAGGCTTGAAAAAGCCTTTTTTTCTAATTGATGTTAACAAAATGCTTAAATAATGCTATGATATATTGCAAGGGAGACAAGATAATTCTATGGAAAATATTAATGAGCTATCTGAAATTTTAAAAAAGATTGCACAAAAACTATATGAAAGTGATATTCTAACTGCAGAAGAATTAGAGCAAATTAATAAGTGCATAAATGAAAATAATAGTAGTACATACTATCAAATCGCTTGTGAATTATTAAAAAGAGCCCTTAGAAATAACGAATATCGTGCCCTAAAAAATCAATTTGAAAAAATAAATGAAATTGCAAAACAAAGTATTGTAATTAATAATGAATTAGAATCATATAAGAAGATGATAGTTAAACATTTTCTAGGTAGGGATTTTCCAATCTTATTAGACGCTTTTTTTAAAATTCCAGCAACTACTAATAGACTAAAAATCTATATTCCAGCTAGATATTTAGATACTATAATGCTTGAATTCTATTCTTTTAGTTCAGGCATAGAATGTAATGATGAAAATGAATATTCTAAAGAAACTGCATATATTGGAAATGTCTTAATAATTGATATATACCCTTATTTTAAGAAACAGAATAAAGTATTTTTAGAAGATAAAATAATTCACAATGGAAAGAAAATAAAATTATCAACAGAAATAAATAGTAACATATTAGGTTTATGTTTTAGTGATTATGAAAAAAATGATAAAATAGAAACATTAGAATATGCCTTTATGAGTTCAATAGATGGTAACACTGCTATAGACTTTATTAAAGCAATGTATTTAAAAAATAAAGTTAATTATCGAATAGTAGATATAATTGAACAAAATATATACCATGGAATAATTGAGGAGGAAAAGAAAAATGGATTACAAAAAACTAGCTAATTTATTATATCCAAATGCAAAGGATATAGATTATTATGAAAAAAAATATCCTGAAAGAAATTTAAAAGAAGGAGCTGAAGTTTGTAGATTTGCACCAAGTCCAACAGGTAGAGTTCATATGGGAAATTTATTTGCTTCTTTTATACCAGAAGTATTTGCTCATCAATCAGATGGTGTATTTATTTTAAGGATTGAAGATACTGATCAAGTACGTATTTTAGATAATGGAATTGAACTTATTTATAACGATTTAAAAACTTATAAGTATCAAATTGATGAAAGCCCATTAGATGGTGGAAAATATGGTCCATATGTTCAAACAGAAAGAAAAGAAATATATGAATCATATGCTAAATATTTAGTATCTATTGGTAGAGCTTATCCATGTTTTTGTTCTGCTGAAGATTTAGATGAAATGCGCCATCGCCAAGAAGAAAGAAAAGAACAAATAGGCTATTATGGTAGATATGCTAAATGTCGTAATTTAAGCTTAGAAGAAATCAAAAAACATTTAGATAATGGCGATAAATTTGTATTAAGACTAAAATCTATGGGAGATCCAGATAAAAAATTTGTTTTTAAAGATTTAGTTAAAGGCGCTATTGAACTACCTCAAAACAATTTAGACCAAGTTTTAATGAAATCTGATGGTATTCCTCCATATGCTTTTGCTCATGTAGTAGATGATCATTTAATGCACACTACTATTGTTACTAGGGATGATTCTTATATTTCAAGTGTTCCTTATCATATGGAACTTTGGGATGCATTTGGTTTTAAAAAGCCTAAATTTGCTCATCTTCTTCCAATAAATAAAAAAGATGGAGATATTATAAGAAAAATAAGCAAAAGAAAAGACCCAGAAGCTGCAATTAGTTTTCATCATGAAAAAGGTATTCCAGTTGAAGCTGTAAAATTATATTTTGCAACTCTTTTAAATTCTAATTTTGAGGGTTGGTTATTACAAAATCCAGATAAATCATATCGTGATTTTAAATTTACCTTTGATAAAATGAGTAAAAGTGGTTCTTTATTTGATATGGAAAAACTTACAAATATCTCTAAGAATTATTTAAGCAAACTAAAAGCAAATGAAGTATTTGATTTATTAGATGAATGGTCTAAAGAATTTGATATTGAATTTAATAAACTTATTAATAAATATAAAGAATATACAATAAGTGTATTAAATATAGAAAGAGAGCAAAAGAAACCACGTAAAGATTTTGCATTTTATTCTGAAATTAAAGAACAAATTTGGTATATGTTTGATGAATTATTTGAAGATACAAAATATGATTTTGGAGTTAATTCTATAGAAGAAGTTAAAAAAATTATTAACCTATATTATGAAAAATATTATGATGATAAAGATGACAAAGACTCATGGTTTAATAAAATTAAAGAATTATCTGATGAACTTGGTTATGCTTCTGACATGAAAGCATATAAAGAAAATCCAAACAATTTTAAAGGTAGTGTTGCTGATATCAGTAATATCATAAGAGTAGCATTAACTACTAAAACAACTACTCCTGATCTTTATGAAATTATGCATCTTTTAGGTAAAGAACGTATTTTAAAAAGATTTAAAAAAATTATTAATATGTAAAAATTGATGCTTAATGAAGATTTTTATTGACTTTTAAGCATCTTTTTCATATAATTCATATTGGTACATTTTTTGATTGATCTGATTTTCTTAAAGATGTGGGTAGTCTAAAGGAAAAGAAGATAATTGAAAGGAAATTTTTATGAAAACATTTATGCAAACAAAAGAAACTGTAGAACGTAACTGGTATGTAATTGATGCTGAAAATTTACCTTTAGGTAGACTTGCTACTAAAGCAGCTACTATGTTAAGAGGAAAACATAAGCCAACTTACACACCACACATTGATTGCGGAGATTATATCATTATCGTTAACGCTGAAAAAGTTAAATTAACTGGCAACAAACTTAACGACAAAATGTATTATAATCACTCTGGATTCCCAGGTGGACTTAGAGAACGTAATGCTAAGACTATGATAGAAAGTTATCCTGTTGAAATGGTTGAAAGAGCAGTTAAAGGTATGCTTCCAAAAGGACCTTTAGGAAGACAAATGATTAAAAAATTATTTGTATATGCTGGACCTGAGCATAATCAAAGTGCTCAAAAACCAACAGTAATAACTTTATAGGAGGGTATTAGATGGCTAAAAATAATGAAATTCATGCTACTGGTAGAAGAAAACGTTCAATTGCTCAAGTTAAAATGGTTCCTGGAAAAGGAAATATAATTGTTAACGGAAAAGATGTTAACGAATATATGCCATTTGCTACTTTAGTAATGGATTTAAAACAACCTTTAGTTTTAACTAACAATGAAAATACTTTTGATATCACTATTAAAGTTAATGGTGGTGGATTCTCTGGTCAAGCTGGTGCTATTAGACTTGCAATTGCTAGAGCATTAAGCATTTTTGATGAGAATACAGATCAAACTAGAGATGATGCTTATCATAAAGTATTAAAGGTAAATGGATTCTTAACACGTGATCCAAGAGTTAAAGAACGTAAAAAATATGGTCTTAAAAAAGCACGTCGTGCTCCACAATTCTCAAAACGTTAATTTACAAGTTTCAAAAAATGTTTCGAAAAGTCCAAAAATCATTTGGGCTTTTTCTTTTTTCTATTGAATATACTAAATTGGTATGCTATAATACTTCGTGAGCGAAAGCTCCTTGCTTTATTTAAATATAAAGCCATATAGACCAGAAGGAGGATAGAAAAAATGGAAAACTATGAAATTATGTTTATAGTAAAACCTACTTTAGATGAAGAAACAATTAAATCTACAGTAAAATCTTTAGAAACTATCATTACTGATATGAAAGGTAAAGTAGAAACTAAAGATATGGGTAAAAGAGAACTTGCT
>CAJOQL010000013.1 GCA_905236935.1 uncultured Bacilli bacterium | reverse complement strand
CCATTTTCATCTACAAAACTTACATACCACCATAGATATCCTTTATCTCTTACCCAATAGCCCTCTTTTTGTTCTTTTGGTCCTCCAAAATCAGAATATTTGTATACTGTTTTTAATTTATTATTATTTTGAATTTTATCACTATATTCATATTTGTTATTATAAAAATATTTATCAATATCTTCTTGACTTAATATAAAAAAATCATCCTCTGTATCATTACCAAAATCCAGTACAAACCTTTTACAAGGTTTATTAATAGTTTTAGATTTTATAATCAAATCTTTTTCTAAAAAATTTACACATAAATTATGAAATAAAGAAAAAATTTCATTATCTCTAATTGTTGAGTTCTCCCAATTTATAGGTTTTATACTTGTTTCCTTATAATAATTTGAAAAATTAAAACACCATTTAAATAATATATACTTACTGAGCAGTAATGCTTTATTATCAACAATGTCAAGGAGTATCCATTCCGTTTTTTGTTTATCATTAAAAGAAAAAAGTTTTATACTGTCAAAATCTTCCACTGTTGATTCTTCAGGATATTCTGTAACCTTTTTCATTTTTAATATTTTTTCTCTAATCTCTTTTTTAAAATCAATTTTTCTATTGTTATAAGCTTCAATATATTCTTTATCATCTAAAGCTTTTTTATCTATAGATATGATAGGAACAATTGTATATGCGGTTGTCGCAATTTGTTCTTTAAGAACCATTTTATTTCTATAATCACCATAATATGCAAAATGTAATATATACCCATTACCATTTACTACATTATGACTAGTCCAGATATCTTTTCTATCTATTGATTTCAATTTTATAAAGCTATTTTGGTTTATCAAATCAATATCTTGTTCACTTGGAAGAGACACTTCTTTTATAATCATTTTTTCAACATCGTCAAAAGAATTCTCATAAAAATCACTATTTAAATATTTATATAAAAATGTATCACTAAACTTTTTGTCATCATTTCTCTTATCAAGAGGTTTATAATTTAATATCTCAGAATTAATTAAATATATGTAGTCATTATCTTCTTTATAATAATACCATTTCATAGGTCTTTTGTCATTGTCCTTATAATAAGCATCACTAAAAATTCCAAAATAAACATATTTTTCTGGCCCAAGATTTTTTATAACATCATTAACATTAAAATCATAATATATTTTTTCATTATAATAGTCTGTAAAGTCCCTATATAAGTCATCTGATTTATTAATTTCATATATCAAATCTATTGCATTGTTTATTTTGTTATCTTCAATATATTTATCGTATAAATCTTTGTATGACTTTTCATAATATTCTATTTTTTTAAATACACCTCTTTTTGCATCAGTTTCAAAATTTATTGCATTATGTAAATCTATCGCTTCTCTATATTTTCCTTCTTCATATAATTTTTTTTCATAAACTCTATTTAATTCTATCAATTTACCCTCAAATCTTTCTTTCGTTGCAATTTTTGCTGCTCCTATATAGTCACCTTGTCTCATTTTTTTATCATACTCATACACATATTTTCCATCGCCATGATTCCAATAATGAATAAAATATGGTGAAACTGTTGAAATAAAAATTAGTAAAACACATATTATTCCTATAAAATAATTTGTTTTACCTTCATTTTTATTTAATCTTATAAATATATAAACGACAAGAGAAATTAAGAAAGGAAAAGGCCATAATAAATTTGTCGCAAAAGCAAGTCCGTCATTTACTAATTCACTATATAAATATAGACACATAAAAAAATAATATATAATTAGAATTATAAATGGCAAATTATAATTTTTTTTACTATTTTTGATTCTAAAAAATAAAAATATGGCAAATATAAGAGTAATAATGCTCCCAAAATTTGAAAAATTATATAATGCTTGCATTCCACGAGCAAAACTTGCTAATCCATCCATATTAACACCTGTTATTTATTAAAAATTAAATTATCTTCACTTATTGATAAATTATATTCTTTATCAATTTTTATTATGTCGCCATCTTTATAACCATTTTCGCTATTCGTATTCCTAAAATATACAATGTCCTCTTCTCTATCTATTAATATATTTTCTTTCATTATTTTATACATATCATTTGCACTATAAATATTATCATATTTTCCTTTTATACAACCCAGATATGTTCTATCATTTTTTTCATTAAATATAAATATATTACCTTTTTTGTCTACAAATAAATCATTGCCATTAGAAAAAGTATATATATACTCATAATCTGGTAACTCCAAATCATAATTTTTTGTAGTATATGGCTCACTATAATCTTCAAATCCCGTTGGCCTATATGATTTGCAAGAATTAATCAGTATTAAAACTACAAAAAATATTAAACAAAAAAGTATTCTTTTTTTCATTTTTAAAATAAACATACTTATATCCTAATCATATATAATTTATAAAAACAAATAAAAGGGACGGGGTTTATTATTGTCATAAAAGGAACACTGCTCAAGAGCGTACTAATATTGCAATATTTAACTCCATACCTTTTATTTTTTTTAATACTTCACTTTTACATTTTTTTAGTTTTTATCTCATAATTCATATTTTTCTTTAATTTTATTATTTAATTTCACAACTCTCAAAAATATTAGTGTTAAATTAATTGGAAGAAATGGAAAATAAACTATAATGAAAAAAATTAATGAAGACAAATCATTAACTTTTTCAGCAAATCCATTAATAATTATAGGAACTAATAATGTTATAATTGAATACACTATCCCAACTATCATAAAACTATAAAAAATCTTCTTGTTTACATTTGAAAAATAAGTTACTACGAATAATGATAACAAATACAAAAGCATAAAAACAATATATAATATAGTGTCTGGAGGATTATTAAAATTTAAAAAACCACCCGCAGGATAATGAAATAATACAACTACCCATTCACCAATCATTAATACTATCAGTGTAATGAGTTCAAATACAAATAGCATTTTTTCATCTTCATTATCTTGTAAAATGTAGACATTATTACTATACAATTTATATGTTATAATGCTTTCAATAACTGTTAAAACTATCGGAATAGTTAAGAAACAAGCATATACAAAAATGCTACCAATAACAACTATTGGTAAACTAAATCCTGTTTGTGAATCAAATTTAGCAAAACTCAATAAAAATCCACAACAAAAAAATGATATAAAGACTACTGTAATTGCAAATAACGAACTAATCTTTATGGGATTTTTCTTTATTTTTTCAACTATTTGTTTCATTATTTTATTGTATCACATTATAGATATTTTTTCATTAAATCTTCACATAAATATCCCCATACTTAGTATTAACAGTACTTTTAATTCCTAATTTCTCATTCTTATAATCAACTTCAACATCTTCAACTGACTTTATATGTGGATTAATAAGTAGTGCATCCTCTATCATTCTTTTAACTTCTGATAACAAATAATCCTCATCATCAAAACTCTGCCTATAAATGTTTAAAGTTTAGTACCATACTTTTAAGAATAAAAGCAGCAAAAATCATATTTCCACAATATTTAAATATATCAATACAGATAATGCTCAAAATCAAGCAATAAAAAAGTGGCTCCCGCCACTATAAGCTCGTTCTTCAATTTTACAATGTTTTCAATAATTCTCTTACATACTTTCATATATCAATATCTCATCTTTACGTATATTATTCATAAACTCTTCATCGCAATTATTATTTACTATTAAGTCCACTTCTGCATT
>CAJOQL010000012.1 GCA_905236935.1 uncultured Bacilli bacterium | reverse complement strand
CTTTTACTAGTTGTTTTTTATAATTATTTTTTCAAACAAAAATAAAATATATAAAAAATTGTATTATGTTAACGTAATCATTTATAATAATACTTTTTATGTTATTCAATTGATGATATTTTAATTATTAAATTAATTTTTTAAACATTTAATTGATATTTATAACTAATAATACCCTAGATTTCCTAGGGTATTTTAGTTATAAGCAACTTTTCTTAATTACTACCTGTGTCTATACTACATTCATCCAACTCTTTGTTTCATACCTCCCGATAAATTATTTGGATATGAATACATAAAGTTTTCTAGTCCAAAGCTTTTAAGTAGTTTTTTTACATATTTCACATTTTCTTCAGTTTTTATATTTTTAATCTTAAGACCTAGGCAAGCATTATCTAAAACATTTAACCATGGTAGTAGGGCATCAGATTGTAACATATAAGCGTCTTTATCAGTTGTTTTAGTAATCTCACCGCTAGTTTGTTTATCTAAATTGGCAAGTATATTTAATAGAGTAGATTTACCACAACCAGATGATCCAACTATACCGATAATTTCACCTTTTTTTATATTTAGAGAAATTTCTTTTATAGCAATTAATTCTTTTTTTGGAGTATGATAATTTTTAGTAAGATTTTTAATTGTTATAATATTAGTCATTTACAATTAAATCTTTATATGGAACGTATTCTTTAATTAATTTACCATCAATAAGCATATTTTCTAAATTTATAAATAAATCTTCTTTTATTTCAGTATTTGTTAGCCATGAATCAGCATTTTTGTATCTTTCAATAATAAGTTCTAAATCAGATAATGATGTATCTGGAAATAAATTTATAATACTTTTAGCAATCGTACTACTATCATTATTTAAAGTGAAATCTAATCCTTTATTTATAGCTAGTCTAAATCTATTAATCAAATCTGTATTATTTTCTAAAAAACTTTTTTTAGTATTAAAAGCAGTATATGGTACTTCACCTGAATACTCTCCAATACTAGCCACTACATAACCAAATCCCATTTTCTCTAATTTTGTAGCATTAGGTTCACTTAAAGCAAAGATAAAAAATTTCTGATTATAAAATATATTATTAAGTATTTTAACTTTTATATAATTAATGATATAATTATATTAAATAAAATTAATAGAAAGGAGTGAAACTTATGCAAAAATATATTGTACTTATTGTTGGTGTTTTATTTTTAGGAATTGGTGGCTTTTTATTCTATCGAAATAATAGTTTAATTAAAAATTGTACTGAAAAAGCAGAAGCAACTGTAGTAGATATGAAACAAGAATTTGCTGATTCAGATAGTACTAATACATATATGTATTCTCCAATTATTGAATATAAAGTCGGAGAAGATACTATTAGAGTAACAATGGATAAGAGTTCAAGCACACCTGCTTATGAAATAAATGAAAAAATATCAATAAAATATAACCCTAAAAAAGTTAAAGAGTTTATTGTCGAAGGAGATAATTCTTCAAATATTTTCTCAATAGTATTTATGGCTCTTGGAGTACTTGTTACTGGTTATGGCATTGTAACATTATTTAAAAAAGACTAATAAAGGAGAAAAAATGTTAGTAAAAATAAGAGATTTTTTAAGAAAATATAAACAACTTACCTTCTTTTTTGGCTTGTTAGTAGTTGGCACGATATTTGCAATTGTTGGTGCTATATCCTTAACAAAACCTAAAGTTGAAGGAATTGAAGTTGAAGCTAAAATTGTTGATATAACTAAAGAAGAAGCTGGAACAAATGCAGACGGATATACGGAATTTGAATATACTGTATACGTAGATTATACTGATAAAGATGGAAATATTCATAATAGAGTAATTTATCCGATTCATGAAGATGATATGGTAGTAGGTAATACTTTAAAAGTTAAATATGATCCAGCAAACCCAGATAAATTAGTAAATGATAGTATCATCGTTGATATAATATTTACACTTGTTGGTTTAGGAGCAATTATACTATCTATTGTAAAAATAGTAAGTGTTATAAAGAAAAAGGATATCAATGAGTTTAATAAAGTTGATATGAATAATATTTCAGCCGATAAAATTGAAGCAGTAAAAAATAGTAAAGAAGAAGAAAAAGAATATTATTTCCATTTTACTGGTACTGCTAATCAAAGTTATATTCTAGAAACAATGGATAGAAACCCTATATATGAAGCAAAATGTGATAAACTAGGAATAGTTGGTAAATCTAAATTTACATTTATAAATCATTTAACTGGAAAAGAAGAAGAACATCTTGTATCTCATGTAATATCTCAATCATTTGATAATTTTGTAACTAGTTCTAACTTTAAAATTGATGATGTAAATGTATGGGATATTTTAGGTAAAGAAGGATATTCATTAGAACCACATTTTAATGGCTTAAAATCATATTTTGATATTTTAAGGTATGGTGTTAAAGTTGCTAAAATAGAACTTGCTGGTAGTAAAGCAAATAATGATGGTGCTAGTAAGTTACTAGGTAATATTCCAATAAAAGGAATGTTTAAAGTTTATGCTAAAGATAGTGATATAGATATGGTATTCTTATGTGCTTTTATACTATCTAAAGTAGAATTATTTTAATAAAGAAGATCAAGAAGAAATAGAGGTATTTAATTATCTCTATTTTTATTTGCTATAAATTTTATTTAAGTTTAAATCATATTTTATTATGAGGTGTTATTTTGCAAAAGATATTTAAAACAAAATATCAAATATATTTAGAACTTGCTTTAATTATTAATAAAAAATTATATGACTCAAATGAAATATCATATTACCTATTTAAAAATGCTGAAGAAGATATTTTGAAAAAAATAAATTTTACTTAAAAAGGGGAGTTGTTATTTGAATTTATATAATGTAAGAAAAGAGTTAAATATGGGAATACCTCTTACAACTATGAACCTTAAAGTTACAGATTATTCTAGAGTTTCTACTGATCATGCTGAACAACAAAATTCACTAAAAAATCAAATTGAACATTTTGATGAAATGATAAAAAATAATAAAAATTGGACTTATGTTAATGGCTATGTAGATAGAGGAATAAGTGGTACAACTGATTATAAAAGAGATAATTTTATGAAAATGATTGAGGATGCAAAAAATGGAAAATTTGATTTAATTATAACTAAAGAAATATCAAGATTTTCAAGAAATACTTTAGATAGTATTAAATATACTAGAGAATTATTATCATATGGAGTAGCAGTCTTATTTGTTAATGATAATATTAATACTGCTTTACCAGATTCAGAATTAAGATTAACAATTATGGCATCATTAGCTCAAGATGAAATTAGAAGGTTATCTGAAAGAGTAAAGTTTGGTATGAAACAAGCTATAAAAAAAGGTACTATACTTGGTAATAATATGCTATATGGTTATAGAAAAGATAAAAACAGTGGATGCTTATATATTGTTAGAGATGAAGCATTAATAGTTGAAAGACTATTTAATATGTATGTTCTAGAAAAGCAATCACTTTCAAAAATTGCAAAAATATTTAATAATGAAGGAATAAAAACTATTCAAAATAAAAAATGGTGTGTTTCAACTTTAATGAGAATGATTAAAAATCCTAAGTATAAAGGTTATTATCGTGGACATACTACCGAAATAATTGATTATATGACTAAAAAAGTTCATAACATACCACTAGATAAACAAGTAATTTATGATATGCAAGATAAAATACCTCCCATAATATCAGATGAGATATGGGAGCGTGCTAATAAAAGACTTAAAGATAGAGGTAAAAAATTTAGCAAAAATATAAATGAGAAAGTAGAGTATAGAAATAAATATCCTCTTTCTTCTAAAATCTATTGTGCTAATTGCCATGAAATATTTTTTAGAAGAAAACAGTTAAAAATGTTAAATGATATAACTTGGTGTTGTGGAAATTATTATAAAAAGGGCAAAGATTTTTGCAATTCTCCTAATTTGCGTGAATCAGAAATTATTTATATTTTTAATGATATTATTAATTATTTAGGTATTAATTTAAATGAATTATCGAATTTAGTAGTTAGTATTTATCAAAATAATAAAGAGTGTATTAATTGTGATAATAAACTAGAAGAATTAATAAAAAAACAGTATTTAATAAATATAAAAAAAGATAAATTATTAGAACTAAATATTGAGGGAAATTTAACAAATAATGAATTTAATAAAAGGAATATAGAATGTAATTTAGAATTAGAGAAAATAGCCAATGAAAAAAAGCAATTAGAGAGTAAAGAAGGTGAAAATAATGACAATACAATAGAAAGAATAGTTAATGAAAAAATTGCTAGTTTTGATATTATTACTGAGTTAATAAATCTTTTAATAGATCAAATTATAGTTAGTAAAATAAATAATAATCAATATAACTATGAATTAAAATTTTATCTTAATATAAATCAGTCTCTTTTTAAAATAGATAACAACTACTTAAAAGATTTTAAATTTTATAGAGGGGGTAATAGTAAAAATACTAAAAAGTATTATGCTTATTATCATGTATTAGTGGATAATTCTAAGTAAATTTTTTAATAATATTATTAATTTTACCTATAATAAAAATGGTGGTAAAAATGGCTATTAATTCTAATATTTCGTTTGGTTTAGTTAATATTCCTATTATAATGAATCCGATTATTAAAGATAATGATACCTCTTTTAATCAATTACATGAAAAATGTCTTAATAAGATTAAATATGTTAAGTATTGTCCACATTGCAAAAAAGATTTAAAAGAAAGTGATATCGTTAAAGGCTATGAATATGAAAAAAATAATTATCTTATTTTTGATAAAAATGAGCTTAATAAATTAAAACCAGAAAATGATCATGAAATTGAAGTCATTTCATTTATAAATATAGATGAAATTCCTCCAGTGTATTTTCAAAAAAGTTATTTTTTAACTGCTTCTAATAAATCGAAGTCGTATCTTTTATTTTATGAAGCCTTAAAGGAAACAAATTTAGTAGCACTTTGTAAATGTATAATTACTTCTAAATTTTATTATGCCATATTAAGGATTGTCAAAGAAGGTATAATTATGACTACATTATATTTTGATGAAGAAATAAATATTGAAGATAAAAATATTAAAACTGAAGTTAATATTAAAGAATTAAATTTAGCCATAAAACTTATTAATAGTATGAAAAGTAAATTTGAACCTGATAAATATAAAGATGAATATCAAGATAATATAAAAAAAGCTATTAATGATAAGTTAGATGGCAAGGCAGTAAAAAAAGTTAGAAATAAAAGTAAAAAACAAATTGATAACCTTCTAGAAGCTTTAGAAAAGAGTTTAAAAAAATGAATTTATGGGATAATCGTGAATTTAACGTTATGCTTTTAAAAGAAGTTAATAAACTTATTAAAAGTAAAGAATATATTTATGAGATTAAATTTGATGGAATTCGTGCATGCATTTTTGGGAATAATAAAAGCATTAAAATTATCAGTAGGAATAAAAAGGATATTACTAATTTATTTCCAGAACTTGTTAATATTAAAGAAATGTTTAATAAAAATACGATATTAGACGGAGAAATAATATGTTTATTAAATAATAAAATTTCTTTTGATGCTATTCAAGAAAGAATGCATTTAAAAAATAAAGATAAGATAAAATTAGCTTCAAATAATAATTCTGCTATTTTTGTTGCATTTGATATCTTATATCTAGATAAAAACTTAATAGATTTATCATTAATCGAAAGAAAAAAGATTCTTAATAATTTTAAAGAAAGCGATAATTTTATTATTTCTAAAACCTATGCAGATTCTCTAAGTTTATTTAAATTTGTTAAAAAGAATAATATGGAGGGAATTGTTGCTAAACTTAAGAATAGTAAATATCTAATTAATACTAGAAGTGAAAACTGGCTTAAAATTAAGAACTATCAAACTAATTATTTTTATATTGGTGGTTATGAAAAAAAGAAAAACAAATATATTTCAGTTAAATTAGGGGAATATCAAAATGGTAAACTAATATATGTTGGAAGTGCATCATTAATGAATAATAGTGTTTTATACTTAAATATTTTAAATTTAAAAATTCTAAGTGATAGTCCATTTGAAAACTATGATGAGAAAATAGTATATGTAAAAGTAAAACTTAAATGTAAAGTAAAATATATTGAAAAGACAAAAAATAATCAATTAAGACAACCAATAATTATGGGGGATAAAAATGAGTTTAACAAAATATAATCAAAAAAGAAATTTTAGTAAAACAAATGAACCTAAAGGAAAAATTAAAAAATCTAAAAGATTAGTATTTTGTGTTCAGCGTCATATTGCAAGAAAAGATCATTATGATTTTAGATTACAGTATAAAGGTGTTCTTTTATCTTGGGCAGTTCCTAAAGGACCTTCATATAATTATAAAGATAAAAGACTAGCAGTTCAAACGGAAGATCATCCAGCAGACTACATTGACTTTGAAGGAGTAATACCACCTAATAATTATGGCACTGGTAAAGTGTTACTTTTTGATATTGGTAATTATGAAATGCTAGAAGACTTTGCTTTATCATATCCAAAAGGTTATTTAAAGTTTAAATTATTAGGTAAAAGACTTAAAGGAAATTGGACTTTAATAAAAACTAAAAATAATAACTGGCTATTAATTAAAGAAAGGGATAATGTTAAAGTTTTTGATAATATAAATGAATATAATACTAGTATTAAAAGTGGTTTATCTATAGAGCAAATTGGTGAAGTAGAAATATCTCATAAAGATAAAATTATGTTTAAAAATCCTACTTATACTAAAGAAGATATTGTTAATTACTATAAAAAAGTATTTGAAAAAATGTATCCATATTTAGAAAATAGATTAATTAGTACTGTAAGAGCACCTAAAGGCGCACTTAAACAAAAGTTTTATAAAAAACATTTTAAAGAAAACGAATTTTTAATAAAAAAGAGAGTTAATAATGAAGACTATTATTACATTAATAATCTTAATGGGTTAATTAAAGAGGTTCAATTAAATAGTATTGAATTTCATATTTGGGGTTCTAAAGTAGATAGTATTAATTATCCTGATATTATGGTATTTGATTTAGATCCAGATGAAAAACTTAGTCTAGATAAAGTAAGAGAAGGGGCATTAGATTTAAAGAAAATATTAGATCAATTAAATCTTAAATCCTATTTGAAAACAAGTGGTGGCAAAGGATACCATATAGTAGTACCTTTTAATAAAGAATATAGTTACATAAAATTTAAAAAAATTTCAGAGGATATTACTAAAATATTAGTTGAAAAATATCCTGATAAATACACAAATAATATAACTAAAAAGAGTAGAAAAGGTAAAATATTTATAGATTATTTTAGAAATAATAAAGGTTCAACATTTGTTTGTCCATATTCACTTAGAATTAGGAAAAAATGTAGTGTATCAATGCCTATAAAATGGAGTGAATTATCTAAAATTAAACCAGATGATATTACAATTAAAGAAGCTATTCAAAGATTAAAAAGAAAAGACCCATGGGAAGATTTTTTTAGTAAATAATAGTGATTTATTATTCTTTATTTATAAACAGATTTTTTATCTTTGCATTATCATCAAATAAATTTACAAAATCTGCATTTCCACCTATAAAACTACTAGTTAAATTAGCAAAATCAACAGTGTCATTTACATTAACGTTTTTAATATTTTCATTTTTTAAAGCAGTATAGAAATTTAAAATTGGCATTCCACCAGCACGTCCTGCTAAAACTTCTTTATTCTTTAAATCATTTAGTTTAAAATTATCAATCTTTTTTCTTGATACAATAAATTGACCATCTCTTTTAGTAAGTCCAGCAAATGTTTGTATATAGTCTTTTTCACCTTCATTATATACATATATAGTCGCTTCTGGACCGCAAAAACCTATTTGGGCATCTTCAGATAAAACTGCAGCAATAACATTATTAGCACCACTAGTTAAAACTAGGTCAATATCAATATTATTATCTTTGAAATATCCATTTTCGATAGCAACATAAAATGGGGTATAAAAAGCACTATGAGTTACTTCAGCAACCTTTAATTTATCAAATGTATTATTATTTTCTTTTTTACCTAATGTAATACTTAAAATACCAATTATAATAACTAAAACTATTGTTAAAATGATATGTAATCTATTTTTCAAAATAATTCCTCCCTCTAAAGTATTGTATTCTGGAAAATAAAAATGGTGATGTTAAGTAATAGATTTATGATTATTTAATATGTTAAGCAGATTAGTATTTATTAAAAAATATAATAGAAGATGTAAATAGGTTTAATGATAAAATAAAAATTAGTTGTTCTATTTATATTTAATTTAAAATAAAAAAATTAGGAAAGATTAATTCTACTTACTTCCTAATTTTTTCTTTTTATCTAAATAAATTGATAATCCAAATACTATAATTGATATTGAACTTACTAGTAATCCTAAATAAAATCCAGGTGGAGTATATTGAAATCTAATTGTATGTTCTCCTTTATTTAAATTAAGCCCTATAAATCCATCAAATATTGGAGTAATTTTATATTCTTCATCATCAACAAATACTTTCCATCCCTTATCATTAGAAATAGTTGTAAAAAGAAGACCATCATTTTCTAAAGTTATTTTGCCAGTAAAATTGGAAGCATTTTTATATTCAATTATTTCTAATTTTTCTTTTTGAATATTTGATATAAATTCTTTATAAATATTAAAATCAACACCATATAAATGATAATAATAATCTTTATAATCTTCTCCTGGATTAATTATTAATTCTATTTTATCTTTCTTTTTAACTTTAATAGGATATCTACTATCATAATCTATTAATTCTTCATTAATCTTTAAATTATAGCTAGATTTATCGACTCCAATAGGGAAATCATTTTGTACAAATAGTATTTCATCTGTACTAGGTGTATATTCATATTTTATATAAGCAATATAACCATTAATTATGCAATTATTTTTACTACAATTAACATTTTTATCAGTTGGTTCAATATCTTTCAAAATATCTTTATCATTATTATTTATTAATTTAACAAAGTTATTAATATTATTTATGTAATCTTCTTCATTTTTAAAATTACTAATTTCTTTGTTTACTATAAATCCAATACCTGATATATCTTTATTTTCGTAAATACTATAATTATCATAATTCCTTATTAATTCATAATAATTTAAATTTTTACTAGTAATATAATATTTAATATTTAAAATAGCATTAGTAATTGGGTTGTTATAATAATAATTTAAATTACATCCATCTACTGTTAGGATACCAAAAATTTTATTTAAAGCCTTAAAAGATTTATTATTTCTTACAGAACTAAAATAATTTAAATCATTATAATTAAGTAATAGTCCATTATTTTTAATAGTTTTATCTTCAAATGATACTTTATTAAAGTTATCAAGATTAAGATTTTTAATAATATTATAATTCATAGTATAATTTGCATTAAAAGTTTGAATATCATTTACATTACCATTATTTCTAAAGGTTACAAAAGTATTTAAAGTTAGTTCAATTATTACTAAAGCACATATAAACTTTTTAAAAAAATCGTTATTTAGTATAAACAAATAGTAAATAATAAATAAAAATGAAATTCCTAAATATATGAGTTTTGCTGGAATATTTATTTTATCAATAAGATTACCAGATGTAACAAACCCAATAGAAGAAAGTATAATAATTATTCCAAAAATTATTAAAAGCTTTTTTAATGACAATTTTTCATAATTTTTATAATTCTCATAAGCTAAATATATTAAATAAAAATCAAATATAAAAGCATATCTTACTGGATAATATATTGGCATTTGTAACATTTGCCAAAAATAATCAAATAAATTAAAACTTACTGATAATAAAAATATTAATAATAAAGTAAATGAAATAACTTTATCTTTAGTTTTAATATTTTTATTAAAGAAATACATTATTACGCTAACATAAATAAAAATACTTGCATATACATTAGGAGTACCATATTCTAAATCGCCATTTAATAAAGAACCTAAAGTCAATTTATAAAAAATATTAATAAAATCTAAATCAAATATAAAATAATTTACGTTACTAAATATTTCACCTTTACCATTAAATAGTTCTAAAATAATTGGAATTAAAAATAAGGATGCTATTAAACCACTTAGTAAGGAATAAAATAAATATTTAAAAAATACTTTTTTATTTTCTTTATTAATTAACCACTTATATATAAAATATAGAAATGAAAATATACATATCATGTATCCAATATAGAAATTAAATATGATAGTAAGTGTTAAAGAAATAGTATAATAAATATAATTTTTTTCTTTAAATATTTTTTCAATTCCTAAAATTACAAGTGGAAGCATTATAATACTATCAAACCACATATAGTTTAAATAATAAAGAATATTATAAGCCGTTAACGCATAACAAATACTAAAAATAATATTATATTTTGCTTTATTTAAATAATTTAAAAAAGTTTGCATTGTAAGAGAACATAATCCTATTTTAAAAATAATAATAAAAGTATAAAAATCTACTATGTGGTTATTTTTAAAAAATAAAAATAATAAATTAGTTAAATTAAGAGAGTAATATACATTAGAAGCATATAGATTAAAACCAGTTATACCTTTAAATGAATAAAATAATGAACCATTATGTAATATTATTTCTTTAAAATTACTTAAAAAACCAGGATATTGATTATAACCATCTAACATTAATAATACTTTGTCTCCAAAAGGATAATATTTATTTAATAATAGACTTAACAATACTATTAATGTTGGAATAATAAATGCTATTAAATAATTACGATATTTTTTCATATTTTCACCTAAATAAATCATATCATAAAAGATTTAATATTGATATTATTTATTTTGTTTGATATAATTTTTAAAGAATAAGGTAGGTGGCTTTAGTGTGAAAGCATTAATTGAGGAAGTCAATGAAAAATTAAGTTTTATTTTAAGTGAGTTAGAAAGTCGTAAATATGAAGTAGAGGATTCTCTTGCTGATGTTCAAGATAAAATAGATGATAAAATAGAAGAGGCTAAAGGTTATAAAGTAGATGTTGATGCGGCTAAAAAAGAAATAAAAAAATATGAAGATGCTATTTCTTCTTTAGAAAAAGATTTAAGTGATTTAAATGCTCGTTTTAGCAATAAAGATTTAAATGCTATTTTAGAAACTGGTAATAAAGAAATTAATAATCAAATCTTAAATAAGCAAAAAGAAATAGCTAAACAAAGAGAAAAAATTGCTGAATACACAGAAAAAGCAAGAGCAATTAAAGATTTACTTATTAGCTTAAAAAGAGAAAAAGAAACAAAAAAATCAAAATTATTATATTTAAAATCTACTTATGATTATTATTCTAAGGAACTCACAAGAATAATGAACTACGCTTCTGAAAATCCTGATGATTTAGAAGAAAAAGTAAAAGAAATTGAAACTACTCAAACAATTGAAAATTATGAATTTAAAAATGAACCTATTGTAGATGATAAACCAATATTTGATGCTATAGAATCTATTGAAAATGCTGAAGAAACAGGGGAAAACATTTTTAATTTTAATGCATCAACTGATGATAATACTGAAGAAAATAACTATACAGATGAAATAGTTAATGATGAAGAAGATGTTACTCCTGATATTAATGATGCTTCTGATGATGAAGAAAACACTAGTTTTTCTGAAAATAATCTAGATGATAGTAATGCATCAAATGAAGAAGAAATAGTTGAAGATAATATTTTTAATAACGGTATAAATATTTTTGCAAATGCTTTTAATAATGAAGATGCAGATAATAAAACTATTGCAGAAACAAGTTCAGAGTTAAATGCTGAGGATGGTTATAAAGAAGAAAATTATGAACCAATATCTGATGATCAAACATCTGATGTGCAAAGTAATTATTTAAATATGGATTATAAAGATGAATCAAAAGAAGATAGTGTCATTAGTGAAGAAAAAAGTGATGATTCATCTTCTGGGGCAAATTTATTAAATGAATTTAATTTATTTAGTGAAGATGAATTAGAAAAAGAACCTATTCATGAAGAAGATTTATATAAAGAAAATTCAGATAATATTACAGATTTATTCAATAATGATAGTAAAGATTCATTTGATAGTTTTGATTTTAAGGCACTTAGTGATAGCATTGATCGTGAATATGAAAGCATATTTGGAAATAGTGAAGGCATACAGTTAATTGATAATGATGATAATTTTAAAAGTAGTGGAACTAAAGAACCAGTAAATAACTCTGAAATTTTTGATTTTTTTGGAAATACTGAACCTGTTGAAAATCCTAGCACAGTAGAAAATACAAATGTATCATCTTCTGTGGTAACAAATAATGATAATGAAATTATTGATTTTTTCAAGAATAATAGCATAGATTTTAATCATTTTAGTTTAGAAGAACAAACAAAACTAAAGAATAATTTTGATTTAATATCTTATACTAAAACATTAGATATTTTAAGAAAAAATAATATTAGATTAGAAATGATTTATGGTGCAGCAGATATCTTTACTATGGCTCATAGTGAATTAGAAGCAATTATTAATAAACTTTTAATTGCTGGTCAAAATACTTTAAATATTAGTTATGTATTAAATGCTCTTCCATTAATTAAATCAATAGATTTAGCAGATGTAATTGAAAGTTTTGGTACTGCAATAAAGGATGCTAATATAACTGACTTAGTTATCAAAGCAAAACATCTTAATGAATTAAGTGGAGGTAATAATTAATGGAATATTTAGTTAATTTAGGGCTAAGTGCTGAAGAAATAAACACATTAACATCTAATTTAAAGAAAAGCACTTTAGAAGCTGTTAGGTTATTTCCTAGAATTATAGAAGCAAATTATGAAATACTTAAAAATGTAGGTATTGCAAATTATAAAGAAATATTTTTAGAACATACTCACATGTTTTTACAAAATCCAAATAGATTCCAAGCAATTTTTGATAAATATGATCATGCTGATTTAATTAGATGTTTAGAAAAAAATGGCGCAATAATTGAAAAATTATAATTGTATATAAAATGTAAAATATAAAGGGAATATTCAAAATATGTTCTCTTTTTTTGATATAATTGTAAGGATAGTAGGTGGTGTTATGCGAAAATTATTAATGTTATTTTTAATCTTTTTTTGTATGCCCATAATAACTGTTAAAGCTGATATTGCTTATGTAAGAGGAAATATTACACCAGATACTAAAAATGTAGCAGTAAGAACTTGTGCATCGACATCTTGTCCTCAAGTAAAAAATGATACAAATGGAAATATTTCAATAAGTTATCCTGAAATGTTTGAAATAATAGGAGAAGAGGGAGATTTCTATAAAATAAAATTACAATATACAGGTTTTTGGTATGAGGGGTTTATTATAAAAGGAAAAGAAGATAAAGAATATGTCCAAAAAGCAGAATTTACTATAACAGATGATTTAATAAATTCATTTAAAGAGCTAGGTTTTCCTGAAAGTTACGCTATAAATCTTGCTAAACTTAAAATTAGTCATCCAAATTGGAATTTTGTTCCATATGAAGTTAATGCTACCTTTGATGAAGTAATTGATGGTGAATCTAAATATATAGATACTAATTTAATTGATAGTGCTAACACATCACTTAGAAGTACTGAAGATGGGTCATATATTAACGGAGAATGGAAAACTTTTTCTGGTGGAAAATGGTATGCTGCAAGTAAACAAACTATTAAATATTATGTAGACCCACGTAACTTTTTAAATGATGGGCATATTTTTATGTTTGAAAAATTAAACTATGACGCTAATACTCAGACAGAAGAAGCTATTATTTCTTTATTAACAGGAACATTTATGGCAGGAAATACTTTTTATTATGATGAAAATAATGAAGTAAAAGAGGTAAGTTATGCTAAAGCTTTTGCCGATTCTGCTTCTCAAAATGATGTAAGTGCTATTCATTTAGTTAGTAGAGTAATTCAAGAACAAGGGGTAAATGGATCAAGTTTATCATCTGGGGATAATGCAGAATTTCCAGGATTTTATAACTATTTTAATATTCATGCTAATGGTGGAACAACTGCCGAAGTTATTCATAATGGTCTTGCGTATGCTAAAAAGAAAAACTGGAATAGTCCATATTCATCTATTATTGGTGGTGGAAATTTACTTAATAGTTATATTAAAAATGGTCAAAATACATTATATTTACAAAAATTTGATTTTGTAGGTAGCACTTACTATACTAATCAATATATGCAAAATATCAGAGCACCTTATACTGAAAGTTATTCGGCTTATAAAACTTATGTTAAAAATAATTTATTAGATTCACTATTTACATTTAGCATTCCAGTATTTAAGGAAAATATGCCAGTAAATACTTCACTAAATAGTGAATATAATGAAGATACTACTCTTAGTATGTTAAATGTAACTAATTGTAATCTAATGCCTTCATTTACTAGCAGTGCTTACAATTATAGTTGTTCATTAGGTAGTGAAATAACTAAAGTAACTGTAAATGCTACTGCAACTACTGCTGAAAACTTGGTAGAAGGTACTGGTGAAATAGAATTAACTGATACTGTAACAAATATAGAAGTAACTGTTACTTCTAAATCAGGGGCAAAAGGCATATATAAAATTGTAGTAACTAAAACTGAAGATGTAAAACTTTCACCAGATGAAATATTATCAAAATTACAAATTAATAATAATAGTGGATATTTAAGCGGCTTTGATTTAGGAAGTGAAGCATATTATTTAAGTGATTTAATTAAAGCAAATTATCCTACATCAATAAGTGCTGTTTCTAAAGATGGAAAACTATCAACTGGAATGACTTTAAAAGTAACTAATAATGGAGAAGCCGATTATACTATAGTTATTTATGGAGATAACAATGGAGATGGTGAAATAGATATTGTTGACTTACTAAAAGTTCAAAAAAGTATTTTAGGAGCTAGTAAATTAGAAGGAGCATATTTAAAAGCTTCAGATGTCAATAAAGATGGTGAAGTAGATATTATTGATTTATTAAAAATTCAAAAACATATTTTAAATGTTAGTATGATTGAACAATAGGAGGAAGTATGAAAAAGATAATTATATTATTAGTATTAAGCATTTTGCCAATTAATGTATTAGCAGCAAGTGGTAGTATTAAAGCATCTACATCATCCACTAAAGTAACTTTAAATAATACAGTATCGGTTACAATTAAAGTAAATTCTTCTGACATTTTAGGTTCTTGGCAATTTAATGTTTCTTATGATAAAAGTAAACTTTCATTACAATCTGGAGATACTACAGTTGTAGGATATAATAATGATGGAAGTAATATCAAAACTAAAAGTTATACTTACAAATTTAAAGCTATAGCAACAGGTACAGCAACTATTTCAGTAGATAATGCTAAAATAGCTGACTATGAAACAGAATCATTTATTTCTACAACTACTTCTAATTTAACTTTAACAATTAAAGAACCAGTTATTATTAATTATAGTAGTGATAATAATTTAAAGTCATTATCTATTGATGGCGTTGAGATTAGTCCAGCATTTAATAAAAATACTTTAAATTATAGTACGACTGTATCATCTAACACCACTAAAGTAAAAATAAATGCTGAAAGTTCAGATACTAAAGCCAAAATAAGTGGGATAGGGGAAAAAGAAGTTAAGGAAGGAGCAAATCCTTTTGAAATAGAAGTAACAGCGGAAAATGGTACTAAGAAAACATATAAAATAAATATAGTAGTTCCTGAAAAAGATCCAATTAAATATAATTTTGGTAAAGAAGAATATAGTATTTTAAGAAAACTTCCAGAAAATTTACCAGTTAATTTTAATACTAACACAATTAAATTTAATGAAGAAGAAATACCTTGTTTACAAAATGAAAATTTAAATTTAACATTACTATATTTAAGAAATAGCAAAAATGAAGAAAATTTTTATATCTATGATTTAACTCATAAGACAGTAAGTTTATATAATGAAATTATTAATAATGATATAAGTATTTATTTAACTAGTCCAATTAAAGAACTTGATAATTTAATAAAAAGTAAAATTACTATTAATGGGGAAGAAATAAATGCTTATCAAATAAAAGAAAATAGTAAAGATTATATTATTTATGGTAAAGATGTATCAACTAATAAAGGAGCGTATTATGTTTATGATAAAGATAATCGAACTTTAAGTTTATTTAATGAAGATGATTTTAATTACTTACTCGAACATAATAATATCTATAAAACAATTGTATATGCTTTTAGTGCTTTAATATTTATTGAATTTATAATTATCATTTTAACTAACAGTACTAAAAGAAAAATGAATAAGATTATTAATAAACTATCAGAAAATAAACATTTAGATAGTAAAAAAGAAACAAAAAAATAAAATTACAAATAATAAGTAATTGTAAGCAATCCTAAACAAATGGATTGCTTTTATATTTTTTGATAAATATATAATAAAAAATTAGAGCGGAAGTTTGCAAGCCAACTTTTCATTTATAATTCTAACATATAGATTTTTTTAATCATTATCTTGCCATTAATTATTCTAGAATAAAATTAAAGATTTTAACTAAAGAATAATTATTAATGTGGGTAACACTTTATTTGAAAATTATTATATAAAAAAAGTACCTTTTGGTACTTATGCTGCTTTTCTTAATGTTCTTGCTTCTCTAGCAGTTAATCTAACTTTTACTCCATTAATTTTATATGTTTGTAAATTAGGATTTTGTCTACTGTTTGTTTTATTATTTGCATGAGAACTTAACTTAATAAATAAAGGTTTAGCATTCATAATATTTTTTGCCATAAGTCTTTTCCTCCTTAATCAAAATTCTTACTGATTTTATCATAGTTTTGGCCTCATTGCAAGTGTTTTATGCTCTAAAAATTTATCCCATGAGGCTTTTTCACTAAATTTGTCTAAATAATCTAAATATGGTAGGGGATTTATATTATCATCTTTTTTATCATATATTCTAAGTAGGCATGTTAATAATTCACTATTAAAACCTAACAAACTTAAATAATCTAAGTACTCATAAAAATCATCTATGTTCATTGCCCTTACTAAATCCTCTTTATCAGTTAACAATTCTAAAATCATCATAATAAAACAAAATAAATCTGTTTGATAACTTGCTTCTCCTATTAAACTACCACATCTGGCATATTTTTCGTAATTTTTAATAGTATCATTATAGCAAATATAAAAATTTAATCTTCCTTTGGAATCATACATTTTCATACTTTCAGCATCTAATGCATATGTTCTAATCGTACCATTTTCATTACAAACAAAAAAATTATCATTATGCACATCAGCAAAAGAAACATGCCCATTAGTTATATTATTTAGCTTTTCTAAAATACTTCCAATCTGCTTTAAAATTTTAATTTTAATGCTTATTGGGACATTTTTATTAGTTAAATAAATTCTTGCATTAGCACCATTTAATTTAGGCAATATAATTCCTTTAAATTTTAAATTTACTTTTAGCAAATCTTTAGGCAAAATAATTTCTGGCATGTTATACTCTTTACCAAATCTTATTAAATTATTAATGTCTCTTTTTTTATTATATAAATAATCGCCATTATCAGAATCATATAGTTTTATTATTTCATCTGGCTTATTTGGAATATTAAAAAATATTGATTCAGTATGTCTTGATTTATTTCCTACCACATATTCTTCATAACTAAATAATTTTCTTTTACTTATATTCATAATAATCCTTTCTTTTTAAGGGTTAAAAATGATGCATTAGTATTAATAGTAGTTAAATTATCTAAATAAGGTAAAGGACTAATATTATCTTTTTCTTCATCATAAATACTAGCAAATGATTTTAATAGGTTGCTATCAAAACCTAATTTATCTAAATAATCAAGATAATACTTAAATTGATCTAAAGTTAACTTATAAACTTTACCATTAAATATTATTTCTAAAACCATCATGATATAACAAAATAAATCTGTTTCTGTACTTGCTTTAATCATATTATTATAATCTAAAGAATATTTCTTTATATCAGTAATAAAACTACCATTTAATAAATAATAATTAATACGTCCCTTATTATTAAATATATTTAAACCATCAGTATCTATACCATATACTTTATCATTCAAAAGCATAAAATTACCTGCATGTACATCACCAAATGCTAAATTTAAACTCTTATCGACATTTTTAATTTTTCCTAAAATAACTCCAATTTGTTTTAAAATCTCAATTTTTGTTTTTAAAGAAATGAATTTATCTTGCAAAAGTATTGATGCATTGCAACCTTTAATTCTTTCAATTAATATACCTTGAAAACTATTATCAATTATGACCTTTTTTTCTGGTAAAATAAGTTCTGGAATACTAACTATATCCTTACTATTTATTAAATCACTAATAGTTCTTTCTTTATTAAGTAAATAATCTTTATCTTTAAAACGATATATTTTATATAAATAATTATCATTGTTTTTTTCATAAAAAAAGTTCGCTTCTGTATTTGGAACATTTTCATCAATAAAAAAATACTTTAATCTTTTAAATTCTCTTTTAGTTAAATATATACTTTTCATAAACTCACCTTAAAGTTTTTTTAATGTTTTTTCTGGTAAAAAGCTAATTGTATCTAAATAAGGTAAGGGAGTAATGTTTGGAGTATCATTTTTATAAATACTAGCAAATGATTCTAATAATTTAGTATTAAAGCCTAATTTATCTAAATAATCCAAATATTTTTTAAATTCATTAATACTTTTAAAACATATCTCTTTATCACCAGAAATTAATTCTAAAATCATCATAATAAAACAAAATATATCAGTATTTGTACTTGGAAGAATCATTCCAAAAGGATTAGTTTCATACTTATCTAAACTTTTTAAATTATTGTTATTATAAAAATATGAATTACTATTACCATCAAAGTCTAATAATTTCATACCATCAATATCAATCGCAGTTGTATATACAGAACTTTTATCAATATTTTTAATATCTAATCCACTAACCATAAAATTATCATCATGAACATCAGCAAATGCAGCATTATAATTAGGATTAGTATTTTTAATTTTTTCTAAAATAGTTCCAATTTGTTTTAATATTTGTATTTTAATATTTAATGGAATAATACTTGATTTAAGATAAACACTTGCATTTTGACCATTAATTTTAGGAAGCAATAATCCAGCAAACTGCTTATCAATTTTAACTAATTTTTTAGGTACTAATAATTCAGGAATATTTTCATTATTTACAAATTCAATTAAATTATTAATTCTTATTTTTCTTTCTTCTAAACTATCAATGTCACCAAAAGTATAGTCTATATATAATTTAATTAATTCATTTTTATTAAAAATATAAAGTATAGATTCCATTGGCATAATATCATCATTAAATTTTAATCTTTTTAATTGATGTAATTGTTTCTTTGTTAAATTAATCTTTTTCATAAACAAAACCCCTTAAACTTATTTGATAGCATACTATAAATTTATCTTTAAGTCAAATTTAGGATATATTTTCTAAAACAAATGTATTATAATTGTTATCAAGGAGAGTATATGAAAGAATGTATTAGTATTAAAACTGATTATAGTTTACTTTCTAGTATGATAAAAGTGCCAGAACTCATTTCATATGCTATAAAAAATAATATTAGTTCTTTAGGTATTATAGATGATAATTTATCTAGTTCGATTGAATTTATTGAAGGATGTCAAAAGAATAATATTAAACCTATTATTGGATTAGAAGTTAAATTAAAAAGTAAACTAATTTATTTATATGCTAAAAATGAAATTGGACTTAAATCTTTATTTAAAATTAATACATATTTATTAGATAATGAATTAGATATTATTGAACTTACTAAATATCTTAATAATTTATTTATTGTGATTCCATATGAATCTAAAGATTTATATAATGAATTAGATAAATTAACTACTACTTTTATTGGTTACAAAAATGAAGAAGAGAAAGTAAATGCTTTAATAATAACTAAAAATATAGTATTTTTTAATATTGCGTTATCTTTAACTAAAGAAGATACGAAATATATTAATTATTTAAATATGATAGATGAAAATACATCTTATGAAGAATATACTGATAAAGATTATAGTAATAATTATATTAAATGTGATGATTTAACTAATTTTACTAGTCTTATTGATATTAAACTTACTCCTAATAAAAACTTAATTCCTCATTATGATGAAAGTATAACTGATAGTTATAAGTTTTTAGAAAGCCTTGCTATTAAAGGATTAAATAAAAGATTAAATGGTACTATTCCAGATAATTATAAAAAAAGATTATTATATGAATTATCAATTATTAAAAAAATGAATTTTGTTGATTACTTTTTAATTGTTTACGATTATGTTAAATATGCGATTAAACATGATATTTTAGTAGGTCCTGGAAGAGGTAGTGCAGCAGGATCTTTAGTTACTTATAGTCTAGGTATAACTATGATTGATCCAATTAAATATAATTTATTATTTGAACGTTTCTTAAATCCTGAAAGAGTAACAATGCCAGATATTGATATTGATTTTGATGCATCTAAAAGAGGGGATGTAATAAAATATGTTAAATCTAGATATGGAAATTTTAATGTTATGCCAATTATGACTTATGGAACATTTGCTTCTAAACAAGCTCTTTTATCAGTATCTAAAATATTAAATATTGATATAGAACCATTAAATAAATTAATTGATCCTAAAAAAAGTTTAAAAGAAAATTTAACACCTAATGTTGTAAAAATTTTAAATAGTAATATAAATATTAAAAAAGTCATGTTTGATGCTTTAAAACTAGAAGGAATGAAAAAACATATTAGTACTCATGCAGCTGGTGTAGTTATTTGTAAGGAACGTTTAGATAATATTATTCCCATAACTAAAAGTGGTAATTCATATCTTACTGGTTATACTATGAACTATCTTGAAGGATTAGGCCTATTAAAAATGGACTTTTTAGCTATTAAAGACTTAACCACTATTGCAGATATTTTAAAACTAATCCCAGTTAAAATTAATATTAATAATTTAAATTTAAATGAAAAAGAAGTTTTAGATAATTTTACAATTGGTAGTACAACTGGTATTTTCCAATTTGAAAGTGAAGGAATGAAAAGTTTTTTAAGTAAATTAAAACCAACTACTTTTAATGATTTAGTAGTTTCTTTAGCTCTTTACAGACCAGGTCCAATGGATAATATTCCTTTATTTATTAAAAGAAAAGAAGGTAGGGAACAAGTTGATTATATTACGCCAGATTTAGAGCCAATCTTAAAAGATACTTATGGAATTATTGTCTATCAAGAGCAAATAATGCAAATTTTTACTACAATAGGTGGCTATTCAGTTGGAGAAGCAGATATAATTAGGCGTGCTATTAGTAAAAAGAAAGAAGCTATTATTTTAGAAGAAAAAGAAAAGTTTATAGCAAGAGCTAAAATTAATGGTTATAGTGAAGAAATAAGTACTAAAATCTATAATTATATTATGAAATTTGCTAACTATGGCTTTAATAAATCTCATTCAGTAGGTTATGCTTTAGTAGGATATCAAATGATGTACTTAAAAGTTAAATATCCTGAGTATTTTTATGCATCACTTTTAACTATTAATATAAATTCTGTAAGTAAAACTAAAGAATATATTGATGAAGCTAAAAGTATGGAAATTAAAATTATTAAACCAGATATTAATCTTAGTAAAAAAGAGTATTACATTAATAATGGAATTATTATGCCACTATCAGTTATAAAAAATGTGGGAGATGCTGCTGCTAATGATATTTATGAAGAATTAGAAAAAGGTAAATTTACAAGTTTTTTTGATTTTGTAGCTCGTACTTATGGTAAAAGTGTAAATACTAAAACGATTCAAAACCTAGTTTATGCAGGTGCATTGGATAGTTTTAATGAAACAAGACAAACTTTAATAGAAAATATTAAATCTGCAAGTATTTATGCTGAACTTGTTAGTGGGTTAGATTCATCTTTAGTATCAGTTCCAACATTAGAAAAATATGAAGAGTATCCATTTAATGAACTTATGAAATATGAACAAGATTTATTTGGTTATTATGTTTCTAACCATCCTGTAAGTAGATTTAAATGTCCAAAAATTAATGAAATTAGTACTTATTTTGATAAAACAATTACATGTTATTATTTATTAGAATCATCAAGAACAATAAAAACTAAAAAAGGTGATACAATGGCATTTTTAAAATTATCAGATGAAACAGGTACGATTGATGGTACTATTTTTCCAAATCGTATAAACTATATAAATCATATTAAAAATGGAGATATATTAAAAATAATTGGTACTGTTCAAAAACGTTTAGATAAATATCAACTAGTAATTAATAAAATTGAACTTGTAAAATTATAATGCTATAATGATAAAAATTTATTTTTAGTGAAAGAAGGGGTAATAATGTTTAATTTTTCTAATGCAACTGAAAATATTAATACATATGGTGGATCTGAAAAAAAGAAGACTTTAGTATTTGAAGGGAAAAAGTTTTTAGTTAAATTTCCAGATCCAATCAGACAAAAAAATAAAAATATTTCGTATATAAATAATGCTTATTCTGAATATATTGGTTCAAATATTTTTAATATATGTGGTTTTAATACTCAAAAAACATATTTAGGAAGTTATTTATATAAAGATGAAAACAAAATTATTTGTGCTTGTGAAGATTTTACTGATAATAACCATGTCTTATATGAATTTGAAAAACTAGCAATAAGTTCAAATCCTAATAAAAAAATCGAAACTGAAATTAGTGATATTATTTCAGTATTAGATGAAAATAGTCATTTAATTAATATTTCAAATATAAAAGAATATTTTTGGGATATGTTTATAATTGATGCTTTAATTGGTAATACCGATAGACATAATGGAAATTGGGGATTTATTTTAGATAAATTAAGTAATTCATTTGAAATATCACCAATATATGATTGTGGTTCTTCTTTATTTCCATTGTTAAGTGATGATGAAATTAGTAAATTAACGGAAAATGAAATAAAAAATATTGCTTATAATACTCATTCAAGTTTAAAAGAAAATAATACTAAAATTAATTATATGCCTTATATAGAGAGTATGAAAAATGCAAATGTAAATAATGCTTTACTTAGAGTATTTTCTAATATAAATATAGATAAAATATATGACTTTATTAATAATACTCCATGCATAACTACGATAAGAAAATCTTTCTATAATAATGTAATTAATATTCGTTATGAAATACTAAAAAGTACTTATAATAAATTAAAATAATTAATGTGATTTAATAGTAATTATGATAATATAAACAAAGAAGTGAATTAAAATGGAAGAATATAAAGAAATTGAACGCTCAATAATTAAAAAATATCGTAAAGAAATTTGGTCAAGATTTGTAAAAGCAGTAAGTGACTATGAATTAATTAATGAAAATGATAGAGTTATGGTATGTATTAGTGGGGGAAAAGATTCGTTTTTACTTGCTAAATGTATTGAAGAATTAGTTCGTCATGGTAAGACAAAATTTGAAGCTAAATATGTAATTATGGACCCTGGATATAATGAGAAAAATCGTAAATTAATTGAAGATAATGCTAAAAGATTAAATTTGCCAGTTGAAATATTTGAAAGTGATATTTTTAATATTGTTGATAATTTAACGGAAGGTAATCCTTGCTATTTATGTGCTAGAATGAGAAGGGGACATTTATATAATAAAGCTAAAGAATTAGGTTGTAATAAAATAGCTTTAGGTCATCATTTTGATGATGTTATTGAAACAACTCTTTTATCAATGTTTTATGGTTCTGAAATAAAAACTATGATGCCTAAATTACATAGTGATAATTATGAAGGATTAGAGCTAATTAGACCATTGTATCTTATTAAAGAATCTAGCATTAAATCTTGGGCTAGAAGTAATAATTTAACTTTTATTAATTGTGCTTGTCGTTTTACAGAAAATGTGAATATTAAAGATGATGGAACAAGTAAGCGAAAAGAAATGAAACAACTAATTGAAAATTTACGCAAAATAAACTCAGATATTGATTACAATATTTTTAAAGCTTTAGATAACATTAATTTAAATTGTGTTCTAGGAACTAAAAAGGATGGAGTATATAAAAGTTTTTTAGATGATTATGATAAAAAAGATTAATCATATTTTAAAATTGCTAATTTAATTCTAGCAATTTTTAATTTACTTATTTATTTAAGCTTAACCATAAACTAAAAGATAACTAAAATTACTTTTTATTTTTTATAATTTATAGTAAAATAAATAAAAGAAAAATATAATAAAGGAGAAAAAATTATATGGAAAAAGCAAAAGTTTATTTTACAAAAGATACCACTAGTGAAGGATTAATTAAAGCTTATAAGGCTTTAGGTCTTAATTTAGAAGGTAAGGTAGGAGTTAAATTACATTCTGGAGAAGAAGGTAATCAAAATTATTTAGGGCCAGAATTTGTAAAACCTATTATAGATTTAGTTAATGGAACTGTTATTGAATGTAATACTGCTTATGATGGAGAAAGAACTAATAATATAGATCATGATAGACTAATGGAAAAACATGGTTGGAGTAAAAATTTTAATGTTGATATTTTAGATAGAGAATCTTCATTAACTTTAGCAATTCCTAATGGTAAAGTTCTAAAAGAAAATTATGTAGGTTCTCATATTACTAATTATGATTCAATTTTACTATTATCTCATTTTAAAGGGCATCCAATGGGTGGATTTGGTGGAGCATTAAAGCAATTATCAATTGGTTTTGCTTCAAGACTTGGTAAAACTTGGATTCATTCAGCAGGTACTAATAAAGATGCTAATACTTTATGGAATAATTTACCAGAACAAAATTTATTTTTAGAGTCAATGGCTGATGCTGCTTTAAGTGTTCATAATTTATTTAAAGGTCGTATTGTTTATATAAATACCCTAAAAAATATGAGCGTTGATTGTGATTGCTGCGCTGTTGCGGAAGATCCATGCTTAAATGATATTGGGGTTTTAATAAGTACAGATCCTATAGCTATCGATAGAGCTTCACTTGATTTAGTAAAAAATTCTAGTGATGAAGGTAGAAAACATTTTTTAGAAAGAGTAAACTCTAGAAATGGAGAACATACTATTGAAGCTGCAGCTGATTTAGGATTTGGCACTACAGATTATGAATTAATTAATATAGATTAGAGGTTTATATGAGAAATCTAACTGAAAAAGAAAATTCAGATATTAAAAATGATGTAGAAATTTTATTAGATTTTTGCTTAAAAAATGGTCTAGTAAATAATCTATTTGAAGAAAAATTAAAAGGTATTAATTTTAGGATAGGTGATTTTAAAAATCGTCCTAATGCTAAGGCTAGAGCTGAACATAGTACTAAAAAAATTGAAGTTGATGAAGATGTATTTGAATCAGATTATTTTAGGAGAAGAATAATATACCATGAAATTGGACATTTATTATATGATTTTAACTTAAATAGATTATGTGAAGGAGCTTTAAGGATTAAACTTTTAGATATAACTAAAAAAAATAATTTAAAAGATGCTAATCCTTTATTAGCAATTGCTGGTTTTAAATTGTTACAAGAATATATAGTAGAGAAATTTAGTGTTTTAGTAGCATCTGATAGTTTAAATAAAAAAATTGAAGTTAATCCTAATTCTGTAGGAAAATTTAGTGGGTGCTATACATTTTCATCAACATTTGGTAATAGTTATGGCTTATATGAAAGTATTTGTGATGAATTAATAAATAAAACTTATCCAAATATTATTGATATGTTTAAAGATTGTTTAAATTCAAATTTTTATATAAATTTACTTAATAACTACGAAGAGGAATCTATATTTAGATTTATGGAAAAAATGGGAGATTTTTATAATAAATCACTTGCTTATACTGAAAAAAATATTATACCAAATGAAAATGAAGTAAAAGAGAAGATTGAATATTTAAAAGAATTAGTTAAAAATATTAAGGTTACAAATGTAGTAAAGAAAGAAGACAACTTTTCTTACAATGTTAAATAATGAAAAATAAAGAATTAATAAGAAAAATAAAATTTACTATATTTAGTATTTCAGCTGGTTTAATTGAAATAGTTACATTTACTTTATTAAATAGATTTACTTCATTATCTTATGCACCTTGTTATTTAATTGCTTTAATACTATCAGTTTTATGGAATTTTACATTAAATAGAGAATATACATTTAAAGCTAGTAATAATATAGCTAAGGCAATGATTTTGGTGGCAATATTTTATTTAATATTTACTCCATCATCAACTTATTTAGGTAAGTATTTAGTTGAAAATTTTAAATGGGATGAAACAATAGTAACTTTAATTAATATGCTATTAAATTTTATTTTAGAGTATATTTATGATAAATATATAGTATTCAAAGGAAGTATTGATACTAAAAAATAATTTAGGTAGTAGGTGTTTTTTATGACAAAAAGAATTACAATCGGACTATTTATTGATGCATTTTATCCAGCTATTGATGGAGTTGTAATGGTAGTTGACAATTATGCTAGAATATTATGTAAAATGGCTAATGTAATTGTCTTTGCTCCAAATTATAAAGCAGCCTTAGATGATAGTATTTATCCATATAAGATTGTAAGAGTAAAATCATTTAAAATTCCAACTGTAGAATATACTTATGGATTACCTAAATTTGATAAAAATCTAGTTAAAGAAATAGAAAAATATCAATTAGATATTATTCATGTACATTCTCCTTTTTCAATTGGAAGTTTTGCAATTAACTATGCTAGAAAAAAACATATTCCAGTTATATGTACCATGCATAGCCAGCATAAACAAGATATTAAAGCTATTACTCATTTAGATTTTATTGCTAATTTAGGAACTAAAAAACTAATTAGTGTTTATGATAAATGTGATGAATGTTGGGCAGTAAATAGGGGAGTTGCTAAACTTTTTTATGAAGAATATGGTTATCATACTATGCCAAGAGTAATGCTGACTGCAGTCGAAATGGAATATGTTAAAGATACCAATAAAGCTCACGCAGTTATCAACAAAATTCATAATTTAAAAGAAGATGACAAAGTATTATTATTTGTAGGTAGACTAACTAGAGTAAAAAATATTTTCTTTTTAGTTGATGTTGTTGAAAAGTTAGAACAGTTAAAATTAAACTTCAACTATAAAATGATATTTGTTGGTATTGGTCCTGACGGGGAACATTTAAAAAAATATGTTAAATCTAAAAACTTAGATAAAAAAATAATATTTACTGGCAAAATAATGGATAGAGAATTGCTTGCTTATTATTATTCAAGGTGTGATTTATTCTTATTTCCATCAATGTATGATACTAATTCATTAGTTCAAAAAGAAGCAGCTTCTCAAAAGAAACCTACAATTTATTTAACTGGGGCCATTACTGCTTATGATATTATAGATAATGAAACTGGTTTTATTTCCGAAAATAATAGTACTTTATATGCTAAAAAAATAGTAGATGTTTTAAATAATAAAGAATTATATGATAAAGTATGTAATAATGCTTATAAGAAAGTATATCGTACTTGGGATGATATAGTTAAAGAATCTTTTAAAATTTATCTAGAATGGATAGAAAAATATAGAACTAATAAGTAATACCTTAAAATAGTTTAAGATAAAACTATATTTTATGGTATACTATAAAATATAGGTAGGATATGTTTTATGAATGATGTTAAAAAAATAGCAAGAAATATAATAGTATTTTTAATTTTAATTGTAATAACCTTTACTCTTATTTTTAGAAAACAAAATATCAGTGAAGTAAAAGAGGTTATATTTAATATTGATGTTAAATATATGCTTATTGCTATTCTTGCTATGATATGTTATATACTATTTGAAAGTATTAATATTAAGAGTGTTTTAAAATCTTTAGGAAATAAAGTTAGTATATTTAGTACTTTTAGATATACTTTAATAGGATTTTTCTTTAGTGGAATAACTCCTGCTGCATCTGGTGGTCAACCAATGGAAATATATTTTATGCGTAAAGATGGAATACCAGTTCATCATGGAACACTTGCCTTACTAGTTGAACTTATTTCTTTTCAAATAGTAATTATATCTTCATGTATATTAGGGGCAATAATTAATCCTCATTTATTATCAAATGGTGTAATTTATTTATTTATAGCGGGAATAAGTTTAAACTTTATAGCACTATCTACGATGTTAATATGTTTTATTTCTGAAAAATTAGCTAAGAAAATTACAGATTTATTTTTAGATATTTTAAAATTCTTTAAATATAAAAAAATTGAAGAAAAAAGAGAATCTATTTATTCTACATTAAATAGTTATACTGAAAATGCTAAGATTTTAAAAAAGAATAAAATGATATTTGTAAAATCTATTATTTTAGTAATAATACAAATGTATATTTATTATACTATTCCATATTGGGTATATAGAGCATTTGGATTAAATTCATTAAGTATATTTGATATTATTTTTACTCAGTCATTATTATTTTGTTCTGTTTCTAGTATTCCTTTACCAGGTTCAGTTGGAATAAGTGAAAGTGCATTTCTTAGAATATATGGGGATATTTTTGGAAAAGAATTACTTACTAGTGCAACTATTTTAAACAGATTTATTAATTTCTATTTATTTATTATTATAGCATTAATTTGTGTTATATATAGTTTTATAAAAGTTAAAAATGAAAAAATAAAGAGCTCTTTGGAAAGGAAATAATTAATTTCTTGAGAGCTTTTTTTAATGTAAAAAATGATTGTTAATTTTTAATTGCTATGATATTATTTTATTGTATAGTATGGACTATATTAGAAGGAGAAAAGGGATGAAAAAAGAGACATCAAAGAGAAATGTTGCAATTGAATTTTGGCGATTTATAATTGCAATTGCTATTGTAGGTTTCCATATTGGTTGGATTATTGCTCGTACATGCAATGGTAAAAATGGTTATTATATGGAAACATCAAATTGGTTTTTTGGATCTTCAGAAGTCTTATTAATCTTTACTGTAACTGCTGGATATTTCTTGGTAAGACATCATAAGAAACTATCCAAAGACAAAAAATATATGGAAAGGAGCGCTACATCTAGAGCATTTGAATATACTTGGGCAAGAATTAAAGCTTTAATACCAGTTCTTATAATTGGTTATATTTTAGGAGTAATTATTTGTACAAAATTCTATTATCCAGATTATGGATTTCAAGAAACATGTGTAATGCTATTTAATAGTATTTGGGAATTTTTAGGATTTCATGCTGTTGGACTTAGAAGTGCAAGTGGAGAATTCTTTAACTTAAATGGACCATTATGGTTTATATCTGCAATTATAATTGTTGGTTATTTCTTATATTGGGGACTTGCTAAAAATGAAGATGTAATGTCTGGTTTAATTGCTCCATTTGGTGCTATTTTCTTTGCTGGATGGTGGTCATTTTCTGGAACACGTGCTGCTCAAACAGGATGGTCAACTTTAGGAGAACAAATAGCATCTACTAATGGAATGGGTGGAAGTGCTACTAGTGATACTGCAATGCTTGGATTTAATAATGGCCTAGTATTTGTAGTAATAGGAATGCTTATTGGAATGATGCTTTATTATCTTATTGAAAAAGCTAAAGAACATAAATTTACTAGCAAAGGAAGAATTGCTTTAACAGTATTAAATATAATTGCATCTGGATTACTAATTTGGTATGTCATTTATCAACCAACATATTTTAAATTAGAAAGATGGCCAGTTGCACTATTATGTATAATTGTTATTACTTTATCTTTAATCAATGAAGATGGTTTAACAAGAATTCTTAATAATAAATTAACTAGTGGATTATTTAGCTATCTTGGTAGTATATCATTATACATTTATATGTTACATTATCCAATTGCAATCTTAATAATTAGAATGCTTGGTAAAAATACTCTTGAAACTGCCTATAGTTTCTGGATGGTTTATTTACCAGCTACAGTATTAACAATTGTACTTGCTTGTGGAACTAAATTAATAATGGATGCCACTATTTTAAAGAAAAAAATAAGTAAAAAGTCTGTTTAAAAAGCAGATTTTTTTAAATGCCTATGATAAAATTATTATAGAGGTGGTTACTTTGAAAATAATTAAAGCAAGTGATGTAGGGCATTTAATAAAAGATAATGATATGGTATTGATATCTGGTTCTGGTGGTTCTGGTTCGCCAGAAAGTTTAATTAGAGCGGTAAGAGATGCTTATTTAGAAAATGGACATCCTAAAAATATTGGAGTTTCTTGTGGAATATCACCTGGAAATTTAACAAGTGATGAAGTTGGAATGAATATGCTAGCTAAAGATGGTTTAGTATCTCTTGCAATATGTGCTCATTTAGGGCAAGGAAAAGTATTTGGTAACGCAATAGGTGAAAATAAGTTTCCAGCTTTTGCAATTCCATTAGGAGTTATTAATCATTTATATAGAGCAATGGCTGGTAAAGAGGTAGGAATTATTACTCATGTAGGATTAAATACTTTTGCAGATCCAAGATTTGAAGGATGTTGTGCTAATGAAAAAGCTAAAGAGTTGCCTCCTATAGTAGAAGTAATAAATATTGGTGGTAAAGAAAACTTATTCTATCATTCATTTACTGCTAATGTAGCTTTATTAAAAGGAAGTTATGCCGATGAAAATGGAAATATTTCTTTAGAAGAAGAAGCTGTAATTGGAGAACAATATAATATGGCTATTGCAACTCATAATAATAAAGGAATTGTTATTGTAGAAGTTAAGGATATTAAACCAGCAAATTCCTTTAAAGCTAGGAATGTACTTATCAATAGTACGTATGTAGATTATGTAGTAGTTAGTAAGCCGGATTTAGCTTTAGCTCCATATAATCTTCCAATTTATCAGCCAGAAATAACGGGAGATGCTAGAATCGAAGTAAAAGATATTGAAATAAGACCATTAGATGAAAGAAAAGTATGTGGTCGTCGTGCTTTTTTAGAGTTAGAAGAAGATAGCACTATTAATTTAGGAGTAGGAATGCCAGATTCTGTTGCTAATGTAGCAGCAGAAGAGGGTTTTTCAGAAAAAATTCATTTATCAGTTGAATCTGGGACTACAGGAGGAGTTCCTACTGGTGGGGTAGCATTTGGTGGTGCAATAAATCCTGATTCAGTAATTTCAACTCCTGAACAATTTGATGCTTATAATGGTGGAGCTTTAGATATGTGTGTGGTTGGACTAGCTGAAGTTGATGCTCTTGGTAATGTAAACGTTTCAAAATTTGGTAAAAGAGTAACTGGTCCAGGAGGTTTTATAAATATTACTCAAAATACTAAAAAAGTAATTTTCATGGGAACATTTATGGCTGTTAATTTAAATGAAGAAATTAAGGATGGAAAACTAATTATAAATAAAGAAGGCGAAAAGAAAAAATTTGTCTCACATATTCAGCAAATTACTTTTAGTGCAAAAGAAGCAGTTAAAAACAATCAAGATGTTTTATATATTACTGAAAGATGTGTTTTTAAATTAACTAGAGATGGCTTAATGCTTATTGAAATTGCTCCAGGAATAGATTTAGAAAAAGATATTTTATCTAATATGGACTTTAAACCATTAATAAGCGAAGATTTAAAATTAATGGAATCTAAAATATTTAGAAATGAGAAGATGAATATAAAATGATAACTGAATATGAAAAGATAAATACTCCAGAAGAATTAATGGAATTTATGGATAAATATATTCATTATGGTTTTCATGGAACTGATGGAGTAGATTATAAAGTTGGCTCTAAGGAAGAATTAAAAATATTTAATGAAAAAATTCAAAATGTTTATGGCCTAGCAAGTCCTGAAGAACTATTAAAATATGGTATTGGAATTTGTTATGATCAGGTAGAACTTGAAAGAGATTGGTTTACAAAACATGAATTTGAGTTTACAACTAATTTTATTTGGTTTGAGTTAGATTATCCTAATAATTATAATACGCATACATATTTGGTATATCATACTAAAAAAGGAGAAGAATATGCTATATTTGAACACTCTGATTATATAAATCGAGGTATTCATTATTTTAAATCTTATAAAGAAGCAGTAAAATGGCAATATGAAAAACATCTTGAATTAAATAAAAATAATGGTAATATAATTAATGAAGAAGTAGTTAACAATATTCATATTTATGAGTATAAAAAAACTAAATTTGGTATTGGTATAATAGAATTTATAGATCATATTTTAGAATCAAAAGATATAACTGATATTATATTATATAAGTAAAGAATAAATTTATAAAATTAGTAAGGAGTAATAAAATGGCTAAAGAATCAGTAACATTAGATCATAAATGTCCTAATTGTAGTGCTAAAATGATTTATGATATAAAACTTGAAAAATGGCATTGCGATTACTGCAATACTACAATGACGTTAGAAGAACTAAAAAAATATAAGAATGCAAGCACTAGTAAAGAAGAAAATATTAAAATTGACGAATACAATGATTATATGAGTTATACATGTCCTGATTGTGGAGCAGAAATAATTACTGATGAACAAACTACATCAACATTTTGCGTTTATTGTGGTAATACTGCTATTTTAAAAAATAAGTTAGTTGGTAAATTTGCACCTAATAAAATAATTACTTTTAAGAAAACTAAAGAAGATGCTGAAAAAGCCTTTAAAAGCCTTTCTAAAGGCAGGCCTCTAATACCTAAAGCTTTTAATGATCTTAAAAATGTCGAAAAAATTAGAGGACTTTATGTGCCATTTTGGTTTCATTCTTTTGAAATAACTGGTGATATCAATTATAGTGGACAAAAAATTCAAACTTGGGTAGTAGGAAGAACTCATTATACTAAAACTGATTATTATGATATTGTAAGAGGTGGAAGTATGATTTTTGATAGTGTACCAGTAGATGGTTCTACAAGATTTGATAATGCTTTAATGAATACAATTCAGCCATATAATTATAGTGAATTAATATCTTATAATCATGCTTATTTATCAGGATTTTTAGCAGAACGTTATGATGTAGAATCAAATGAAACAAGAAAAGAAGTAGAGCCAGATGTACTGGATGAAGCTAAAAATTATTTGCTTTCTAAAGGTGATTATGCAAATAAAAGAATTAAAGAAAATACTTTAAAGACTAATTCATATAATATTGAATATGTTTTGCTACCAGTTTATATGGTGAATGTTAAATATAATAATAAGTATTATACTTTTGCAATGAATGGTCAAACAGGTGCATTTATTGGAAATATTCCGGTGAATAAAAGGAAAGCAATATTATTATTTATCATAATATTTATTATATTATTTCTATTTATTTGGGGAATAACATATTTAGTATATTTAGGAGGTAAATAATGAAAAAGATAATATTATTATTAATTATATTATTGCCTCTAAATATTTATGCTAGTACTAATACTACTAATCGTGATACTTTAGATAATTTAGGAGTTAATAAACATTGGAAGATTACTGATAAGAATAGAAAAAATGTTTTAAATACTTATTTAGTTGATGCCAGTGAAAAAATATATGATTTTTCTGATATTTTAACAGACGAAGAAGAAAAAGAAGTATTTGAAAAATTTATAAATTTTATAGAAAAATATAATACTGATTTAGTATTTGTAAGTGATAATATAGCTTATACTTATGATAAGGTTAATGAAGACTATGCTGCTGATTTTTATGATTATAATGATTTTGGAATAAATTTTTCTAATTATAGTGGAATCTTACTACTACGAAATACATATGAAAGTGATCCATATTTTAATATATATATGTTTGGAGATGCTCAGTTATATATTGATTGGGATAGATCAGAGTATATTTTAGATAGTATTTTTGGAGATTTTAAAAATAAAAGATACTATGATGGACTAATTGCTTATATTAATTTATTAAATGATTATTATGAAAGAGGTATTCCAAGTTCTAGAAGTGATTATATAGTCGATAAAGATGGTTATTTACAAAAAGTATATCATACACCATGGATCTTTATTACTATTACATCTTTAATTATTGATAGCATAGTATTGTTAGTTCTTATTAAAAGAAATAAAATGGTTAAAACTAAATTATCTGTAAATCAATATTTAGATCGAAGAAAAATATCTATAACAAATAAACAAGACAAATTTATAAAAAGTCATACATCTAGTTATACCGAATCATCATCTTCTGGAGGTGACAGTGGCGGCAGTAGTCACTCATCTAGTGGGTCATCAGGCGGAGGACATTCATCTGGTGGTGGTAGACATGGTTAACATATGTTATATTACAAATAAATAGGAGGTATTATATGTATATAAATAATAAAATTTTAGTAGGTAAAAGTGATAAAAAAGATTTAGGAATTTTACTTGATAAAGCTAATCGTCATGGTTTAATAACTGGTGCTTCTGGATCTGGAAAAACTATAACTTTAAAAGTAATGGCAGAAAGTTTTTCTGATAGTGGGGTTCCAGTATTCTTAGCAGATGTAAAAGGGGATTTAGCAGGTTGTGCTCTTGAAGGAGAAATTGATGAAAATATTGCCAGCAGATTAAAAAAACTTGGAATAAAAGATTTTGATAGTAAATCATATCCAGTTAGATTTTGGGACTTATATGGAGAATATGGTCATCCAATAAGGACTAAAATAAGTGATGTTGGTCCTTTAATCTTATCTATTATGCTAGGATTATCTGAAGCCCAAGAAGGAGTTTTAGATATTTGTTTTAAAATTGCCAAAGATGAAGAATTAGACTTAGTAGATTTAAAAGATTTAAGAAGTGCCTTACAATACATTGGAGATAATCGCAAAGATTATATTACAAAATATGGTAATATTACTACGGGGAGTATTGGTGTTATTCAAAGAAGCCTTCTTACTTTAGAAAATCAAGGAGCAGATAATTTTTTTGGAGAGCCTTCTTTAGATATTAAAGACTTTATAAGACTGGATGATTCTAATAGGGGGTATATTAATATTTTACATGCTGTTAAACTATTTAATAATCCTGATCTTTATGCTTCTTTCTTACTATGGATTTTAACTGAAATGTTTAATACTATGCCAGAAGTTGGAGATTTAGCTAAGCCAAAAATTGTATTTTTCTTTGATGAAGCCCATTTATTATTTAATGGAATGCCAAGTTATCGTTTAAAGCAAATTACTCAAATTGTTAAATTAATTAGAAGTAGAGGAATAGGTCTATACTTTATATCTCAAGGACCTACTGATATTCCTGATGAAATATTAGGTCAATTAGGAAATCGTGTTCAACATACTCTAAGAGCTTATACTCCAAGTGAACAAAAAACTGTAAAAGCGGCTGCTAATGCTTTTAGAATAAATCCAAATTTTAATACAGAAGAGGCTATTTTAAATTTAGGAACTGGTGAAGCTTTAATTAGTTTTCAAAATGAAAAAGGAGAACCAGAAGTAGTTGAAAAAGCTACTATTTTGCCTCCACAAAGTAAGATTGGAACTATTGATGATTTAATGCGCAATAAAATAATTAATAATAGTGAATTTGCTGGTAAATATGATGAATCAGTTGATAATATTTCTGCATATGAAAAAGTAACTCAAAAATACGAAGAAGAAATTAAATTAAAAGAGGAAATTGAAAAGAAAAAACAAGAAGAAAAAAATGCTAAAGAATTAGAAAAACAAAAACTGGCTGAAGAAAAGGCACTAGCTCGTGAAAAAAGAGAACAAGAAAAAGCTGAAAAAGAAGCAGAACGTGCTAGAAAGAATAATCCAGCTTATAAAATAGGTAAAAAAGTAGTAAATAAATCTGTAGATAAAGTTATCAATAAAGGATTAAATGCTATATTTAAAAATTTATTTAAGTAAGTGTTGCTACTGCAAGCAAAAAACTAGGACATTGTGTTATTTATACAATATTGGATGTTTATACAACCAATGGATAAAATTAATCTTCAATTATCGACTCTTAACAATATTGTAGTTTAAGTAATTGATGAAGAAAATGAAAACAACGAAACAAATTAATATACTATTTTAAAATTTTTATGGTATAATTAATTTGCATTGCTCGTGTGGCGGAATAGGTAGACGCACAGCACTCAAAATGCTGCGATTGAAAAATCATGAGGGTTCGATTCCCTCCGCGAGCACCATTTAAAATTGAACTACTATTAAGTAGTTTTTTTAATATTTATTCTAAAATATATAAAAATAATGTTATAATTCTTAAGAAAAATTAAAAAGAAAATTGGATTATTAAATGATAAATTTGATACTTGCGATATAATTGTGGGATTTTTGCTTGAATATTACATAATAATATCAAGATGTAATTAAATTTGATATTAATTGAAATGATGTGAATTAGCATTTAAATTTAGTATTTATCGTTTATTTCACCTTATTTCACAATAAGCTATGTAAATTTCAAAATCCAATGATAAAAATATCGTGTAGGTTCGAGTCTTACCATGGGACCAAGAAGAAATTATTGCCTACTTTTAGAGTATGTTTTTATATTTTGTTATCGTTTGTAATTTAAATCGTAAAATAGTAATATTACGATGATTTCTATTAATTATAAAATAACTAAAATTCATGATATAATATCTATTAGTGAGGTGATATCAGTGAGAAAATTATTTATTTTAAGAGGTGCAATGGCTTCGGGTAAATCTACATTTATAAATAATAATAATTTAGAAGATTTTACACTAAATCCTGATAAAATTCGTTTGATGTATAACTCTCCTGAAATGACTATTAATTATAATGAAATGATCCCACAATTTAATAATAATAAAGTATGGAATTTATTGTTTCAAATATTAGAAGATAGAATGCGTAAAGGAGAATTAACTTTTATCGAT
>CAJOQL010000011.1 GCA_905236935.1 uncultured Bacilli bacterium | reverse complement strand
TTTGCTTTTTAGTTTCATCCATATAGGATGAGGTATTATTAACATTGGCCATAACTAATACAACCTGTATATAATAATTAATATAATGTTTTATTAGTTAAATTATATAAAATTATCATTATATTGATTTTCAAAATCATGTTTTTTCAATCCACTAAGTATATTGAAATTCAAAATTTAACCAAAAAATTTATCTTTAAAAAAATAATGAACATTAATATAAAACTGATAGTTTAAAGAATATAACATCAATATAATTAATTTTCTATTGAATTAAGTGATAATATGACTTCTTTGTTTCCATGGCCCGATAAAGTATATGAAGAATATGAACTTGTAAGAGAAACCAATGATGAAAAAATATTAATAGATATAGCTAAAAATCATCCATTTTCTGACGCGCGTGAAATAGCAATTAGAAAAATTGAAAATGAATCTGTTTTAAAACACATTGCTAAAAATGATCCTCATGAGTTTGTTCGAATGGAAGCTAAAATAAGATTAAAAAAACTTGGTTATAAGTAGTAATTTTGATAATTAATGTTAACTATATTAAATAAACAAAAAGATAACATTTGTATTAATTATTACAGTTAACAAATTATCCATAACAAGTTACATCCAACCTACATAATTATTTAATCTGAATGTTTTATCTTTTCCAGTGATTTCATTTACTTCATCCACTTCAAAATCAAGTTCCTTTAAAAATATCAATTTAATCACCATATTCAATGCTTCATTTAATTCTAATAAATTTTCACCATCAAATACATTCTCATTTTTATTTCCATAATGAGTATAATAATTCCTATTGTTTTTTACAAGCTTACAAAAATCTTCAATAGGGTCATCAGCATTATTAACAAATTTATTAAGTATATCTTGGAAAAACATGTATGAATTTAATTCATTAAAAAGTTCTATAAGCCTATCATGTAATGTAAACTCATAACTGAATTTTATTGATGATACAATTTTATTAGTAAGTTCTATTCTCTTATTATCTTCTTCAATGGCTTTAATCTCGTCAGTTTCTTTTAGACATCTTCTAACTTTTTTACTAATTCTTTTAAACTTTTGTTTATCTGCATATTCACCTTCATATCTCTGCCTGTGGTAACTTTCAAGAATTTGGGCATAGGTTAAAAATAATGTTGAAGGATTTAGATGCGAATCTTCTAATGAAAAATATAAATCATAGACTGAATTAAAATGTTTATAATTTTCAAACCATTTTTTAACAATGTTTTCTATATTAGAATTTGTCAATTGTATTGCTGATGGGTATTGACTCCTATTTATAACCTCATTTGAAACCATTGGTATGATTAGATTAACATCTTCATATTCTTTGTTAAATCCATTTAATTCAATTATTCTTGATCTTCCAGTTAAAAATGTAAATAAATTCTGAATGATTCGAATATCCTCTGTGATTCTATTCAGGTTTTCTTTTTTAGAATATTCAAGGATTATAATTATTTCTTCTTTAAAGTTAGCATATTGCCCATTACCAAAATTGCCTCTTCTTTCATAAAAATGATTTAATCTAATTTTCAATATAAAATTTTTAAAATTTACAATCATGTCTTTTTGAGGATTAATGATTAATGGACTATACTTCTTTTCAGTTTCAGAAGTATAATTATGATTAAAAGAGGATAATAGTCTCATTGTTGAACTAATATTATTTATTTTCATAGATATATTTTTGAATTTCAATTGGTCAAAGTTAGTATAAGCCTCACCAATAAATAGAGAATGAATCAAATAAGTTACTTCCCGAGTATGTTCAGTTGAATGACTATAAATAAAATGATTATACATCACAAAAGAAACTTTTTTCCCATTTACATGACCCGTAATTAATACAAAATCATCATTGGAAATTACAATTGGATTTAAAGTATTAACTTCTAAAGAACCATTTTCATTTTTCTTAATTATTCCTGTAAATTCGTTATCATTATGATAAAATAATCCTTGTTTGTTAAAAATTTCATTGTCCATAATAGGTATATTAAGTTTTAACTCATATTACTTTTTTCAATGAATAAAACCTATGTAACAATTTATGCATTATAAAAGAAAAAGAGAGTTAACATTAACGTTAACTTGAATACAAATCTGTAAAAATCCAAGATGGATCATAGGCTATTAAGTAACCATCTTCACACCAGATTGCCCTTACATTTCCTGAAGTTGTATCAGCAACTGCTGCAGGATCACGGTTAATCCAGTTTCCTCCAGTATGTTTTTTATGTCTTAATCTTAATCTGATATGGCCAGTACCACTGACACGACATTTTACATGGACGTCGGATAAGGGAGAGAAAT
>CAJOQL010000010.1 GCA_905236935.1 uncultured Bacilli bacterium | reverse complement strand
GATAATCGTTAGATTACTTCTGTTCTTATTAAACCAAATCCACAAACAAATATTGATGATTTTATGCGTCAAATATTTTATGAAAGTGAAGGTTTATCGAAAACTCGTTTTGATACAATTGCAGATATTAAAACAGTTACTCAAGTAGCAGAATAGTTTGTAGGGCCAAAAAAAGATTTAATGGAGCCATATAATTTAATTCCTTAGCAAATAGTCACTCCTGGTGTTGTCCCATAGTCAATTTTAAATAGTGTTTATAGTAGTCTTGTTAATAAAACTAATATAAACTATTATTTAAATGATAATTATAAATTTAATATTTTAGATGTTGAACGTTTAAAAGTAAGAAAACGTATAGTAATTCCTATTTATGCTTGTGAAAATTTATCTTATGATACTGAAACAGGAAAAGTAGAAATACTCGATCCAGTTATAGAAAAAAAAGAAGAAGGAGAAGAAAATACTTCAACTTTTAATGAAGGGTCATTATTTTTTGTAACTCCTTTTGGTAAAGGATATATATATGGTGATATTATTTATAATTATGACATGGATAATGGATTTTATGCCATTGATTCTAGAATGATTATGAAAGATGGAAAAGATGTATTCCTTAAAATCGATCCATTAGATAATGTACAATTAGTCTCTGCTGTTTAGGTAGAAGATTTAATAAAAGTTCTCCCAGAATTTGATTATGATGGATATGCAATATTATAGGTGTATTTACCTAAAATTACTATTGATAATGGGGAAGTTATAGCTAAAGAGTGGGTTGTTAGTGATCAAAAAGGTAGAAAATATTTTGATACCTTTACACATAGTTGGTGGGATGAAGGCATTGAATATGATCCTACTTTTTCTATTAATAATTATCCTAATGCAACTTATACTTGGGAAGAAGTCAGTATCGATCCTATAACAAATAAAGAAATTATTGAAACTTAGTCTAAAACTTTATAGGTTCCTTTATTTAGTCATTTAAATTATAGCTCAGATATTGAAAATCGCTTATCTCTTATTCCTTATGAAGAATATACAACTGTAGCTTCTAATAAAGCAGATGGTAATAACATAATTCAAATAGATAATAGTAATATTATCCGATTAGATCCAATAGATGAAATGAACTTTTCTAAACTTGATATTCCAGAAAAAATTAGTTTAGGGAATGGTGTCATGGCGGAATTAACATTTAGATTACAAATTATAGATTATGATATTGAGTTAGCTCATGAGTATGATACAGCTGGAAAACGAGATAATTATTTAGCAGCTAAGAAAGAATTATAGGATAAAATTACTTATTATATGGATAATGCTACTACGATGATGGAAAAAGTTAAATTATATGATGAAACAGTAATCGCTTTAGAAGAAAGTATTTAGTTAATTGAAGAATATCAAGAGGCTAAAGATTAGATTAATACATTGCGTACAGCATTTTATGATAGGTTAAATAATTATTTAAATAATTATTTTGAAAAACAAAATAATCTTTTAGTAGAAATAGAAGAGTATTTAGATAGTGATAAAGGAACTTACCCATCAGATATAAACCAAAATAAAAGATTATGGGATTTAAAAATTGAAAATACAGGAAAAACTTATAAAACAACATATGATGAAGTTCCTGCTCGTGAGATTATTAAAGATCCTGAAACACAATAGTTTAATCGAGAAACTTTAATTTTAGTAGATAATTAGCAAAAAAGTGGTGTTGGCGCAGACACTGGTATTGAAACATTAGCAAAAAATGATCCTAATTACTTGAAAAAAATAAATTTACTTATTAATTTATTTTTAAGTGCTAATGATATTATTTAGCTATTGCGTTCATAGATTGGTATAATTCCTTCAACTATTACAACCTATGGACAATATCGTCAATGGCTAAAAGATCATATTGATGAAAAAGCTTTATATGCTTTTAAATATTTTCATGCTTGGGATAGTTTAGAAGAAGATTTAAGTGATATTAATATTGCTGCAGGAGCTAATGGGTATGATAATGTTTTTTTAATTCCTAATGAAAATATTCTTAATGAAGATACATTAAATGAAAGACATAGTATGTTTTTATTACCTACTGGTGATATTCATAGCTCTGAATATTAGTGGAATAAAGATCCTGCTTATTTACAAACATTAATTCCTCCTGGTTATAGAGACCATGAAGATAATACAGATGATGCTACTGTAGAATATTATAAAAATATTGCTAATGGAATTATTTTCCCAGAAGATGAGGATAAAATATAGGAAGCAACAGAAGCTTTTTAGAGCTATTTTATTGCTTTATAGAAATTTTTTGGGTTCAGTGAAAATGATAGTATTAATAATAAAATTTGGGAAAATTATAATGGATATTTGCTTAATGAAGAAGATCAATCAGATTTTTATAGTATATGGGATGAACAATATAATCAAGGTCATAAAACTATAAAGTTTACTATGGCATACCCAAAGAATGATGTCTATAATAGTTTAATTGACTTAGCCGCAGAAAAAGATAAATATATAACGGCTTATCATGATTGGAGTGCAT
>CAJOQL010000009.1 GCA_905236935.1 uncultured Bacilli bacterium | reverse complement strand
TACTATTTCAAATCGTGGAACTGCTTGGTATTCATTCAAATTAAAAATAGATTAGTTCGCACTATTAAGATATTAGGAATTGAAAATCAGTTCCTTTTTTATGATTTTAAATAAGATTGGAGGAGATTATCATAGATAAAATAGAATGTTTATTAATAGAACCAAATGAAATACCCAAAAGAATTACAATAGCAAATACATTAGAAACATATCAAAATATAGTTGGAGGATTAATAGAAGTTTCTTATTTATTAAATGATGAAGATGTTTGTATTATTTGTAATGAAGAAGGGAAAATAATGAATTTACCATTAAATAGATTGATAGGACCAGACATTATAGCAGGTCCTTTTTTAATTGTTGGAGATGATTATGAAAATGGTGATTTTAAATCACTTACTGAAGAACAAATTACGAAATATACAAAAATGTTTGATAGTGAAAGTATAAGATATACAGAAAAGGAAATTACTAGATTAATAATAGAAAATTTGGCAAAAAGACATAGGGATAACTGTTTAGAAAGGTAACTAATAATAATGGAAGAAAAAATTAACAAATTTAATGATTTATGTGCTAGTTGGGATTTTCGTAATATTGATATGACTGAACCACATCTAGGCTATATTGTAGTAAGAGATAATGTTATTAAATATTTTTGTGAAAAGTATTCTATGGATTTAGATGATTATGTATCATATAGTCCAGGATATATTGTAAATGAAAATTTAGTAAAACAAATTGAAGAACTAGATTTTAATAATCGTGAAGATGTATTAAATATAATTAATAGAATTGAAAGTAGTGTTAACTGGAAAAAAGTTCAATTTGAATTAAATGTTTTAGAAAATAGAAATATAAATAAAATAAAAGAAAAGGAATGTGTAAGATAAGTTATGACAAAATATAATAAAACTAGAGAATGGTTAATTAATATGTATATAAATGCTTTAAAAGAAAATTCTATTCCATGGAGAAATAGATGGCAATCAAATGAGCAAATTAATGGTATTACTAATGTTGCTTATAAAGGCGTAAATCAACTATTATTATCATTTATATCATCTAAAGAAGGATATAAAGATATAAGATGGCTAACATATTTACAAATAAAAAGTAAAGGTTATAAATTAAAAAATGCTAAAGGAAAAGGAGTTCCAGTTGAATTTTGGAGTGTTTATGATATAAAAAATAAATGTAAAATAGATCTAGATGAATATCAAAAAATAATAGATAAATGTCCTGAATTAAAAGACAATTATAAATTATTTTGTAATACTAGTCATGTTTATAATGCAGAATGTATTGAAGGATTAGAACCTATTAATATTGAAAATAAATCAAATAACATTAAGGAAATTCCAAAATTTATTAATAATGTTATTAATAATTTTAAAATTAAATATGAAGAAAAAGGTAATATGGCATATTATGTACCTAGTTTAGATAAGATATTTTTACCTAATAAAGATAAGTTTATTGACAACTATTCTTATTATGCAACTTTATTACATGAACTTTGTCATGCTACTGGTCATAAAAAAAGACTAAATAGATTAAATATAAAAAATAAATTAGATCGAGCAAGAGAAGAATTAATAGCTGAAATTAGTTCTTCTTTTCTTATGGCTAAATTAAAAGTAGATGCAAAAGCAGAACATTATGATAATCATAAAGCTTATATACAGTCTTGGATATCTCTATTAGAAAATAATCCAAGTGAATTGTTTAAAGCTATTAATGAATCAAATAAAGTAACTGATTATATTACTATAAATAGTAAAGAAAAAAATAGAGATAAAGAAAGGTAAGGTGTTTTATGGGATATAGATCAGACGTAAGAATTACAATGAGCAAAAATGCTTATGAAAAATTTAAAAAATATGTGAATGAACATATAACAAATTATAAAAATAACTTAATAAAAGGAACTATATCAAGTGAAATGAATTATGATTATAATTTATTAAATCATACGGACATTAAAGAAGAAAATAAATATAATCAAGTGTTATTAGGATGGAATTATATTAAATGGTACGATGATTATGAGGAAGTTAACGCAATTATGGATAGTTTATATAAGCTAGAAGAGAATGATTATGGCTATAGCTATATGAGAATAGGTGAAGATTTAGAAGATATTGAAGAATTATATTCAGATGCAACTAAAAATGATGGCATCAAATATTTAATTCAACCATCGTATTTAAGATGTTTTGATGATGAAGATACAATTAAATTCTTCGAATTAGAGCGAAGTAAAGGAAAAGAAAATGACATAGAAAGATAAAAATGAAAGGAAAGATAGTTAAGATAATTTATGAAAAGCATTAAGATAAATAATATTTGGCAACTAGAAGGAGAAACTAATATTTATGCTAATGCTTTGTTATATTTAAATAACAAACTAGTTGCAGATATAGTTATTTCTGAAAATGAAAATAATTTTAAAAATAATATTTTAAATAAAAGTAAACTAGCAAAAGAGATAGAAAAAATAGTTTATGCAAATTTTGATAATTATATGAGCTTACCGAAAATTACTGAAGGCTCTTTTTTATTAAAGAAAATTTTTAATGAAGTATATAACTATGATGGTTATGTGTATGGGCTTTATGAAGAAGATTATGAACTTGATCATAAAGATAGAAATCCATATAGAGATATAAAAGAATTAATGATTGAAGTAGAAAAATACAAGTTAGATGATGTAATCGAATTTGATAGTGATGGATATTTATTACAAGCATATCCTGATTTAATAACAAGATTTAATAATGATATTGATTTCGAAAAAGAAAAAAATAGAGAAATGGAGAGATGATAAATGAGAAAACAATATGATGATTTTGTACAAATGAAAATTGATGAAATGAGTAGGACAATGAGTGATATAACCTATAAATATATTAACCCTGAAACTAAAGAACCTACTAAAGTTCCAGCTACACATTATAAGGAACAATTGGATAGAAATGTTGAAATATTTTTAAGTGAAACGGTTAAAAGAAATATGCTATTAATAGTATATAATCAATTAGCTAGTTTAAAAGATGAAAATGAAAAATATTTTAATGAAGCATTATTATGTATGGATTTAAAAATTAATCCTAAGAAATTATCAATTAATGAAGCTGTTGCTTTAGATTATACATATGAACATATGCAAGAAAAACAAATAGAAATGAAGAAAGATAAAAATGGATATCATTTTTTAGATGCTGATTTAGTTAATACATTTAATAAAGCAAAAGATGATCCAATACTACAAGCACAAGTTATTAGAGAATCAAATCAAGTTGAAAAGTCAGAAAATGAACCATTAAATAGCAATAATTATTCCAATGATTATCATGATTATAATAATTTAGAAAGGTAAATATGAAAGATAAAAAAAAAGAACTAATTAATATTATTAACGAATTATCTAAAACAAAAGATAGAAAGCAAGTATATGATGAAATATTGAAAATGCTTACATATTCTTTAGCTCAAGCAGGTAGTTATAATAGAACTCAAGAAGCAAATTTTTTCAAAATAATTGATACATATACAGAAAAAGAGCAGGAAGAATTAACGAAGTTTTTAATGATTTTAAGTTATGAATGTACTAATAATCCTGAAACTGATGTTTTAGGAGAAATATATGAAGAATTTAATATGCAAGAAAAAAGTAAAGGGCAAATATTTACACCTAATTCTATATCAAAAATGCTTAGTGATATATCAATGACTAAAGATGAAGCGATTAGAATAATTGATGAAGATGGTTATATTTCTATAAGCGATATGGCATGTGGTAGTGGAAGATTAATTAGTGAATCGTATAATAGATTAATTGATTGGGGAATAGAACCTAATAAAATAGTATTATTTGCTGATGATATAGATTTAAGATGTTGTTGTATGACTTTTATTCAATTAGATTTAAAAGGTGCAAATGCTATAGTAAGACATCGTGATTCTTTGAGTGGAAAAACATATGATACTTTTTATTCTGGCTTTTTAAGAGAAAATCCCTATTTATTAAAAAAACTAGGCATAACAATAAACCATAGAACTAAGAAAGACAAATTTCAGGAAAATGAAAGATAAAATGCAAAAAGATTATAAAATTCGTGAAATGATTTCTGAACTTGCAAGTTTATGTAATGAGTATTTAATATATTGTAAAGGATTTAATGAATGTGCTTTTTCAGATAGATTATTAGAGAAAGTTTTCTATAAAACTAAAAAAATAGAAAAAATACACAATAATAGATTTAAAAATAGAATAAATTCAAAAGGAGAAAGATAATGGAAATAAAGATTAATAAGGAAATAAGAAACTATAATGAAAAAATATACTTTGGTTTAACATTAAGAGAATTTATTTGCTCGATAATTGCTTGTATTGTAGCAGTAATATTATATACTCTATTAAAACCTTATTTAGGTACTGAAGTTGTATCATGGATTTGTATGATAGGCTCAGTACCTTTTGTTTTTTTAGGTTTTGTAAAATATAATGGCATGAAAGCTGAAGATCTAATATTAGCATTTATTAAGAGCGAATTATTAATTCCAAAAAAATTATGTTTTAAACCTAATAATAATTATCAAATGTATATTAATCACATAAAGGATGGGAAGTAAAATGAATATAATAAGTAAGTTATTAGATAGTTTGTTAAAGAAAGAAAATGATAATTTTAAAATACCAAAATCAGTACAAGAAGTAATTCCAGTTGAAAAAATTTATCAAGATGGGATATTTCAAGTATCAAAAAATAAGTTTAGCAAATGTTTTAAATTTACTGATATTAATTACTCAGTTGTTTCAGATGAAGATAAAGAAAACATTCTTTTAAAATATTCTGATTTTCTTAATTCGTTTGATTCTAATATCGATACCAAAATAACAATTATTAATAGAAAAGTTAATAAAGATGATTTAGAAAAAAATATGATAATTGAAAATAAAGATGATAATTTGAACGTATATCGTAATGAATATAATAAAATATTAAATGAAAAAAGTTTTGGAAAAAATTACATAATTCAAGAAAAAATCTTAACTATTACTGTAGATAAAAAGAATATTGAAGAAGCAAGAATATATTTTAATAGAGTATATGTAGAAATATCGCATCTTTTAAGTAAATTAGGATCTAAGTGTATCGAATTAAATGCTGAAAAAAGAATAAAACTATATCATGATTTTTATAGACCAAATGATGTAGACTTTTTTTATTGGGATAAATTTGAAGATATAAAACAAGGAAAATCATTCAAAGATAATATTTCACCTGATAGTTTTTCTTTTAATAAGAATTATTTTGAGATGGGTAATAAATATGGAAGAATATTCTTTTTAAAAGATTATGCAACTTATATGAAAGACTATTTTATATCAGATATAAGTGATATAAGTCAAAATTTATATTTATCAATTGATATAAAAGCACTTGCAAAAGATGTTGCAAAGAAAATGATTGAAAATATAAGAATGGGGACTGAAACTAACATTGTAAATTGGCAAAGAAAACAAAATAAGCATAATAATTATAATGCAATAGTTCCTTTTGAGATGGAATTAGAAAGAAGTGAAGTAAATGAACTTTTGGAAGATGTTACATTAAGAGATCAACGAATATTCTTTTGTACTTTAATAATATGTTTAATTGAAGATACTAAAGAAGCATTAGAAAGTAAAACTGAAGCTTTATTATCAGTTGGTAGAACTCACTCATGTCAAATAGGAATATTAAATTATCAACAAATGGATGGTTTAAATACTTTACTTCCTTATGGTGTAAAAAATATTACTATTGATAGAACATTAAAGACTGAATCTTTAGCTTCTTTCTTACCTTTTAGAACTTTAGAAATAAATCATAAGAATGGAATATATTATGGTGAAAATATTATCTCAAAGAATTTAATAATTGCCGATAGAAAAGAATTATTAAATGGTAATTCTTTTATTTTAGGGGTATCTGGTTCTGGAAAATCATTTGCTGCAAAAAATGAAATTGTATCATTAGTTTTAAAAGATGAAAATGCTGATATTATAATAATTGATCCAGAACGTGAATATAAAGATTTAGTAAAAGCATTAGGTGGAGAGGAAATATACATTTCAGCAACTAGTCCTACACATATTAATCCTATGGATATTAATTCTAATTATGGTGATGGAAATAATCCAATTATATTAAAAAGTGAATTTATGCTATCACTATGTGAATGTATAATAGGAAATACTTCATTAGGCCCAAAAGAAAAATCTATTATAGATAGATGTGTTACGAATATTTATCAGGAGTATCAAAAGAATAATTATAATGGTGCAGTACCAACCTTAAAAGAGTTTAAAAAAGAACTATTAAAGCAGGAAGAAGATGAAGCAAAGAATATCGCATTAGCGATGGAACTATTTGCAGATGGTTCATTAAATACTTTTGCTAATCCAACAAATGTAAATACTAATAGTAGAGTAATTTGTTTTGATATTTTAGATTTAGGAGAACAATTGATGTCAATTGGGATGTTAATTATATTAGATAATATCTTAAATCGTATTACAAATAATAGAAAAAATGGAAGAAATACATATATCTTTATTGATGAAATATATTTATTATTTAAACATGAATATTCTGCAAACTTTCTATTTACTTTATGGAAAAGAGTCCGTAAATATGGTGCATTATGTACAGGTATAACTCAAAATGTTGATGATTTATTACACTCACATACTGCTAGAACAATGTTAGCTAATTCCGAATTTTTAATAATGTTAGATCAATCTCCAACAGATGCCATTGAACTATCTAAGCTTCTTGAAATTACTGATTCTCAAAAGAATTACATAACTAATGTAGATGTTGGAAGTGGACTAATAAAGATAGGGGATTCTTTAATCCCTTTTAAAAATGAGTTCCCTAAAAATACTAAATTATATTCTCTAATGACAACTAAAATAGGAGAAATAAAAGCAAATGAAAACAATCAAAACTAAACCTAAAAATATCCATATTCGTAATAAAATATTTAACAAATCTATAATTAATAAAAGAAAAATTGATAATATCAATAATAGTTACAATAAAAATGAAAAAAATAATGCTGAATTTGGTAATAATTCTATTAAAAATAGTTATGATAGCATTTTTGATAATACTAAAAATAATATATCAAGAGTTAATAGAGTAATTACTAATAAAATTATTAATAAAGGAGTAGATGAAAATTTAATCACTCCTACACAAAAAGTTAAAAAGAATATTAATAAGCAAAAAAAGAATTATAAGAGAACTAAAAAAACTATTAAAGAAATAGAGAATATAATTAAAAAGATATATAAAGTAATTACAAAAATGGTAAAAGGTATTGCTATTGGAATTAAATCATTAATAAGTTTAATAATTGCTGGTGGAACTATATCACTAATTATTATAGTTTTAATGGCCATAATAGCACTATTCTGTGGTTCAATTTATGGGATATTCTTATCTTCAGAAAAGACTAATTCAAATAGTATTACAATGAATGAGTGTATAGTTTCATTAAATAACGAAATGGATAATAAAATTAAAGAAATTGAAAATATAACACCACATGATGAGATAGTTATTGATTCCAATAAAGCAGAGTGGAGAGATATATTAGCAATATATACTGTTAAAATATCAAATGGTAATAATAATACTGATGTATTAACTATTAATGATGATAAAAAGAATATTTTAAAAGAAATATTTTGGGATATGAATAGTATTACATCTAATTTAGTAATTGAACAATATGATGAAGATTCAACAATAGATTCTTGGGATATAGAAGAATTAGATTTAAATGAAATAAAAGAAAAAAGAGTATTATATATCAATATAAATAGTAAAAAAACTAGTGATATGATAGAAAAATATAATTTTAATGATTTACAATTAAAACAATATAATGAATTAACAAGTGAAAAATATTTATCATTATGGAATTATGCTATATATGGAATGTATGGCACTAGTGGTGAATTTACAACTTGGAAACAAAAAGATCTTAAATGGGCTAATATTAAAATTGGAACTACTGATAAAACTTTAGGTAGAATAGGGTGCCTAGTTACAAGCATTTCTATGTTAATAAAAAAATCAAATGTTCCTACTAAAGATATTTATCCATTTAATCCAGCTACCTTTGTAATAGCATTAAATAATAATTATGGTTTTGATAAAAAAGGTAATCTAAAATATAATGCTATAAATAAAGCAGTTCCTAATTTTAAATATGTAGGTCATGTTAATTTAAGAGGAAAAAGTAAAAGCGAAAAACTTTATGAAATACAAAAATATTTAGAGAATGGCTATTATTTATCAGCAGAAGTAAAAGGGGCAACTAAAAACTCACAACACTGGGTAGCTATTGATAATGTAGTAAATGATAAAGTATTAATGTTAGATCCAGCAAGTGATGAAAATGATATGTGGAAAAAATACGATTGGAATAATACTACTCAGTTTGTATATTTTAAAGTATTAGTGTAAGTAATAAAATGAAAAAAGAATAAAAGAGTATGATAGAGTCAATGTAGGCTTTATCATACTCTTTTTTATTTTGAAAAAATAATTTAAATACTCGCAATTTAGTAATCTTACGATGATTTAAATCAGTAAAAAAATGGCACATAATTATGTTATAATAAAAGAGGTGAAGGTTAAATGATTGATAAAAATAGCATTGATATATGGGCAATTCCTATACATGTAAATGAAAATAAAAAACAAGTAGGTGCTTTTAATTTTTGCTTAAATAAAGGCATTATTGGAATAGGTTGGGAAACGTCTAAAACTATAAGCGGTAATAGTATTGATTATGAAAGCATATTCAATAATTATAGCAATTTTATTGGTAGCCCAAAACTAAGTAGTTTTGAAAAATATGTTAGAAGTTATAATCAGATTAATAAAGATGATCTAATATGGACAAGAACTGGTAATGAATATTATCTTTGCAGATTTACTGGTGAAAAAGTAGATTACTATAGAGATAAAATGTCAAAGGAAGAAATAGAAGAACATGATAAATATGATATATGGCATGGATTAAAATGTGAATTTATTCGAGTTGGTACACAGGAATCAGTTACCGGAACAATAGTAAATATTTTTTGCGCTGGTGGAATTAGACATTTTGCTTCAAATGTTGAAAAGACAAAAGAATTTTCAATGAGATTATATAATAAACTAACTAAGACAAAATATTATGATATTGATGAAGAATTATCAATAGATATTGATAATATGAAAGCAGAGGAATTAGAAGAATTAGTTACAATGTATTTACAAGTAGAAAAGGATTTAGGGGTATATACGAGCACTTGTAAAATAAATACAAAAACTTATGAATGTGTAATGTTCGACAAACATAATTTTAATAAAATTTATGTACAAGTTAAAACAGGAGAGATTAATCTAGAAGACAATGATTATGCAAATATATATAATAAAAATGTTTTTTATTTCTATTCGAATTCTGAAAAATACTTAGGAAACAAAAGAAATAATAATATTCGAATTATACCTAAATATGAATTAATTGAATTTATAGAAAAAATGGAAAAATAGGAGAATGATACTATGTCTAAAATAGTTGATAGTATAATCGGGCATGCAATTGGTGATGCTATGGGAATGCCAACAGAGTTCTGTATTCGAGATCATTTATTAAGCAGCCCTGTTGTGTCACCTGCAAGTAGATTACATCATTAATTAAACCAATTTTTTTAGATAAGTTATTAGATAAGTTTAAACTGCATTATCAGAAAATTAGACATCACTTTCTTACAATTTAGAAGTAAGTTATTAAAATAATTGAATAAGAAAGCCCAATTTTCAAGCAAAAAATTACATGGTTGTTTTAATGGTTAGCCATGTGGCAGTGGTCGCAAATATAAGCAATGTTATGGCAAATAACTCGCAAAGTTCCAAAAATAAAAGGATTGCGAGTTTTTCTTTGTATAGACAAAAATTCAATATTTGATAAAAAAGAACACGGTTTAGATACGATTTAGATACGATTTTTTAACATGATTTTTAAGAAAAAATAATATAAAGTTTACAATATTTTTGTTAATCATGTATAAATATTGTGTTAAATGTGAATTTATAATAATTTTTTATGTTATAATTACTATAGTATTGGAGGTTTTTAAGATGAGTGAACATAAATTTGATTTAGAACATTCTAATGAAGTTATTGAAAGAATGAATAGGGAAATTAAAGAAGCAGAGGAAAGGATTCTTAAAGACAAGACACCGGAGGAACAGGAAGAAATCAAAAAAGAGTGGGAACAAAACAAAATAAAAACTGAGCAAAAATTAAAAAAAGAATTTGAAAAGTTTGAAAAAGATAGAAAAGAATTAGAAAAAAAACAAAGTGAGTTAATTCCTGTTGAAGAAATTAAAGATGGTCTTAATGGATTGATAAAAGATTTAGATGATAAATGGGATGAAACTCTACAATCTGCAATTGAAGACTTATGTAAAGATAAAACTGAAGAAGAAAAAGAAAAAATAATGAATGCCTTCAAAAATAGTTTTATGAATAATCAGGAGAAATAAATATGGAATTATATGATGCAAAGAATATGCCACTTTCTAGTAATCCTAAACTTCGAATGGCTCAAGAAAGATATGCTAGAGGTGAACGATTTCCAACTTTGCTTGGTCGTGATCAAAGTAAGATAAAGAAAGAACTTGGCAAGTATCAATGTAAATCAAATTATTGTTATAGAGCAATATCTCAAGAAACTTATGAATTATATAAAAATTCAGGATTTATAAGTGACAACAGACCAAATTCAAAGGAATACATGGAATTTGTTGATGAAAATGGAAAAACTTTTAATAATAATTCAGGAATCGATTGGTTTCTAGGTGGAGCTGCTCCAGGAGCGGAATATGGAATGATTGTAATTGAATGCCCAGCAGATATGAATTATTTTCAACCAGCATTTGATTACGGATGTGACCTTACAATAGATCCAACCGTTAGACATATGAAATCATCTCCTAAAGAAAATCCAATTCCATTTTCTATGATAACTAATGTCTTTGATTATAATAAGATTAAAGAACAAGCAAAAGCTGAATTTGATGCCATAAGACAACAAGAAATGGCAAAAATGGCACAATTAAGACAACAACAACTAATGAGTTTAACTCAATCAGCTCTTGCTGATGATAATGTTGTTGGGAAAACGAGGTAACTTCTATGGCATTAGATAGTATATATAAATTTAGAGAAGTCAAAAAACCAACTGAAATTAAACCTCAACATGATGTAAAGGATATGAAAAGACTAATTGACTCACTACCAACAATGGATCTGGTTCAAGAATGGGTTAAAGAACACGAAACAAAAGAAAATAGTTTTTCTACATCAACTCAAAAAAGTGAAGATGAACAAGCAATAGACGACATTCTTGCTAAATTTAAAAAAATTAGAGAATCAAATAACAATATGAGATCACAAATGAGGAAACAACAACTATCCCCTTTACAGCAATTCCAAGAAACTCAGCAATGGGTTGATAGTATGTCAGGAGGTAAATCAAGATGAGTGAAGAAATGAAGAATGCTTATAGCATGTTAGATATTAATGACAAAAGAAATCAATTAAGTGATGAATTACTAATAATCTTTGAATTGATTAAAAGGTATGAGAATGCTAAAGGTATTAATCCCGTTACAAGAGTCAAGAATTATGATACTGTAAATGATAAGAATTTAAATGAAGATGAAATGCTAACATTTTTCTATGAAGATGTTTATAACATACAGCAAGAGTTAATCACTTTATTAAATGTAGTTGAAAGGTAGGTTATTATTATGATGAATAGTCCAGAGGGATATAAAAAAGAAAATGAAAATAAATCAATTGAAGAATTGATAT
>CAJOQL010000008.1 GCA_905236935.1 uncultured Bacilli bacterium | reverse complement strand
TATAATTGAAGAATCAAAGCGAGTAGCGGGAATAGAAAAGATAGACTTATTTTTAAGTGATGAAGAATTAAGAAAACAAGATGAAGAGTTTTATCGCATGGAAGGCGCTAAAGAAGAAAAAATTCAAATTGCTAAAAAACTTTTAAGTATAGGCATGAATTATAATGATATTACAAAAATCACTGGTCTAAATGTAAAAGAGATAGAAAAACTTACAAAAGAAGATTTAGTAAAAATGAATTTATTCTTAAATGATGAAGAATTAAGAAAGCAAGATGAAGAGTTTTATCACATGGAAGGCGCAAGAGATAAAACAATTCAAATTGCTAAAAAGCTTCTAGCTGAAAATGTTGATTTAGATATTATCATAAAAACTACAGGATTAACCGAAGAAGAATTAGATAAATTAAAAAAAGAACTATGAAGTCCTTAGTTATTTAATAAATTATTAATTTTATCTGTATTTTTAAAATTTAGTTTTGCTATATGGTAGAGAATATCTTTACCATATTTTTTTACTAACATTGCTCCTTGTTTATCTACTTCTAAGCCAGCACCTTTTTTTAAGAAAATATTGTATTTATCTTCTAATTTTTTCATTTCTAATAAGAAGATATATCTACATATTATTGATGAAGCGGCTACTGATAAACATTTATCTTCTGCTTTAGTTGTGAAAGTAATTTTAGTAAATTTTTCTGGCTCTCCATAAATGTAACCAAAGTAGTTTCTAGGATAACAGAATTGATCTACTACAACATATTTATAATCTGATTCTTCTTTTACCATATTACATAGTACTTTATTATGAAGAATAGCTTTTATTTTATTCATATTAGTTGGTTTATCATTGTACGTTTTATTATCTAAAATATAAGTAGAGTGGGGAATATTTTTTATTAGGGTAGGCCCTATTTTAAGGATTTGAGCATCAGTTAATTTTTTAGAGTCTTTAACACCTAATTCATATAGTAAGTTCATATTTTCTTTTGATACATAAGATGCTGTTACGACAATAGGCCCAAAGTAATCTCCAGTTCCAACTTCATCTGATCCAATAGTAGGTACTCCTATAAATCTTAAGTCTTTTTCTTCTTCTTTTTTATCTTTCTTTTTAGATTCTTCTTCTTTTAATTCTTGATCGATGTCTCTATTATTTAGAGATTTTTCTAAATCTTTCCACATATTAGCATCAATATCAGCAGATAATCCTTGAAACATAACTTTTCCTGATTCATAAAGAGTTATATTTGTATCTGCTTCATCTGCTTGAAATATAGCGTAAGGCGGAGTTTTTTCTCTTCTTTTATCAAAGTAATAATCTATCATTTTTTGTTTTATATTATCACTTACTTTAAATACTATAGTCATTTAAATCACCTAGAGATATCATATCATATTTTATATTATTTATTATAAAAAATTAAATGAAATCTTTCTTTTTTTCTTACTATATAATATAATTATAATAGTTGGTGAGGTTATATGAATTTATTAGATTATATAATAATTATTGTATTAATAATGGGGGCTTTACTTGGTTTTAAAAAAGGTTTTATTTCCACTATAGTAGCTTTTGTAGGAACACTACTTGTTATTATTTTATCTTTCTATTTAAAAAATCCAATATCTAGTTTTTTATATGAACATTTGCCATTTTTTTCATTAGGTGGTAAATTTGCAGGAATGAGTATCATTAATATTTTAATATATGAGGCTATTAGTTATATTGTTACAATAACTGTTTTGGGATTTATATTAGGTATTGTAGTTAAAATAAGTGGTTTATTTAATAAATTAGTTCATGCTACATTGGTATTAACACTTCCTAGTAAAATATTAGGTGCAATATGTGGTTTTGTTGAAGGATTAATAATATCATTTTTAATAGTGTTTATTTTTAGCTTGATGAGTTCATCACTTTATATTAATAGTAAGTATTCAAATGTTTTATTAGAAAAAACACCAATATTATCAATGGTAGTAAGTGATACTTATAAATCAGTGGTAGAAATAGTAGATGTTGCTATTAAAAATGAAAATAAGGTAGATAAAGAAGAAGCTAATAAAGATGGATTAAATATTTTATTAAAATATGAGATAATAACTCCTTCATCAGCAGAAAAATTATTAAATAGCGGTAAACTTAAAATAAATGATGCTGATGAGGTAGTAAATAGGTATAAAGTAAAGGAAGGAAATTAGTTATGATTGAATATTTAAGTGGGCAAGAGTTAGAGGATGTTTTAACAGATGATGTAACAATTGTAGATTTTTTTGCTGAGTGGTGTGGGCCTTGTAAGATGATGGGGGCAGAACTCGAAGAAATGAAGAATGTTAAAATTATTAAAGTAAATGTAGATGATCATGATGAACTTGCTCAAAAACATGGAGTTATGAGTATTCCAACTGTAGAAATTTATAAAAATAAAAAACAAGTAGACAGATTTATTGGTTTTAAAGCAAAAGATGAAATTGAGGAAATAATTAGTGCATTAAAAGACTAGTTATTTCTTTTATTTTAAGATATAATAATTATGGTGTAATAATAATATGTCTAAATATGTAAGAATAAAAAAAGATAATAATATTAAATTAAATAAATTAATTAAAGAGTATTTAACTCCAGATTATATTTATCTTCCTTATGAAAAGGATGGGGTTTTAAATGTAAAAAATAAGGAACTAATTTACAAAAACTCAATTGTTATAGCGTATAAGGATAAATTTACTTATAGTCCAGTATCAGGAATTATTACGGGATTATGTGATAATATTGTAGATGGTAATAAGGTTAAAACTATTGTTATAGAAAATGATTTTAGAGAAAACACCCAAAACTTGCTTTCAGTTAAGAAAAATCCTTATGATATAACTCTTGATGAACTAAAAAAAGCAGTAAAAAAATATGGGGCATATAATGGCAATTTAGATGGAAAAACTTTAATAATTAATGGAATAGATTATGAACCATATGAAGAAACTTATTCTTATTTGATAAGAGAACATACTGATAAAATTCTAGAGGTAGTTGATGCTTTAATTAATATAATCGGAGTTCATAAATGCTTTTTTGCTATTAAAGATAGTGACAGTGAGAATGTGGTAGCTTTATTAAATCATATTGGGACTTATCCTAATATTGAACTTAAGCTTATGAAAGATTATTATCCAATAGGGCATAAAGATATTTTAATTAAAGAACTAGTTTTAAGTAATAAGCTTAATGATGGTGTTATTTATTTAACTGTAGAAGATGCTTATAATATATATAATGTATTAAAAAGAAGAATGCCTATTACTGAAAAATTAGTAACTATTAGTGGTAATAATTTAAATAAAGCAAAAGTAGTTAATGTTAAAATAGGAACTAGATTAGCAGATATAATTAGTGATGAATTTAAAATAATTAATGATAAATATGATATTGTTGTTAATGGATTGTTATCTGGTTATAAAGTTGATAGTTTAAATACAATTATTACGCCAAATATTAGAAGTGTGTTTATTGAAACAGTTAAACCTATCGTTAGCGATAATTGTATAAATTGTGGTTTATGTCATATTAATTGTCCGGTTGGGATAGATCCTAGGTATAAAGTTAATATGAATAAGTGTATTAAGTGTGGTTTATGTAATTATGTATGTCCAGCTAAAATACAATTAGTAGGAGAAAAGCATGAATAATATATATCTTAGAAGTAAAGAAAGTTTAAAAAGTATAATGTTTAAAATAATCTTTGCTATAATTCCTTTATTACTTGCCGGTTTTTATAAGAATGGGATAAAGTTATATACTGGTCATTTTGTAGATTTTATTGGAATGTTCAAACCTTTAGTATTAGATGTATTTGGTTTCTTAATAGGCATTAGTATTAATGTTATTTATGAAAGTTTAGTAAAAAAGAATAGAAGTATTAAAGATGCAATGTTTTCTTCATTTTATCCTTTATATGGTTTATTAATAGCAAGTGTTATAAGTATTAATACTAAAGTATGGTTATTTGTAGTAGTTACTTTTATTTGTTTACTAATAAGCAAATTTATTAATAAAAATAGTATAAATGTGATAGCTTTAACTGCTTTAATAATAATATTTATAACTAAATTAATATATGGTTTTACGTTTTTGAATTTTTATGAGCAAGTAAATACTTTACATTTAAATACAGTAGATTATTTAATTGGTAGGGGAAGTGGGGGAATTAATACTTCTCATGTTTTGATATTAGGTTTTAGTTTATTATTACTTTGTAATATTAATGCATATAAAAAAGAAATACCAATTTATTCTATTATAGTTTATAGTGCATGTATGATTATTTACTCTATTTTTACTAATAAATTAGGAGTAGTACTTGATAATATATTTTCAAATGGAATACTATTTAGTTTAGTATTTATTGCACCTGATTTTATATCTAGTTCTTATACAGCAAAGGGTAAAATTATTTATAGTATTATTGTTGGTATTTCATCATTTGGTTTGTTTTTAGTATATCCACCATTATCTGCTTTAGGTGGAATATTAATTGCAAGTATTACACATTCTATTATTGATAAAATTGTTTTAGGTAAAGAAAAGAATAAAAAGTTACTTAGATAAAGTAGCTTTTTTATTTTTTTAGCATAATATAGGTATTCGAATTAGTTGGTTTGGTTCTTTGAAAATATAATATTATGAAAGGTGATGAAAATGAAAGAAATTACAATTAAGTTTGTTGGAACTGGTTATTTAAAACTTAATCAAGCAAAGATATGGATTTATGATATTAAGGGGAATTTAATATGTAAAGCAAATACTTTTAATGGGAAAATTAAAGTTTGTTTAAAGAAGAAATGTTTTTATAAAGTAATAGCTCAAACTAAATATGGCAAAGATGAAAAAACTTTTTATGTTAATAATCAAAACAACTATATATTTGCTTTTAATTATAGTTATATAGTAGTAAAAAATAAATTTTTAGTCACTTTTCATTTAACAGATTATTATTATGCTAATTTACCAATTGAGAAAGGGGAAATATACGTTTGGCAAAGATAATTAATATTGTAAATGGTACTGGCTCTGGAGAACTTATTAATGGTTCATATACAGTTAGTGCTGATGTAGCTGGTTATAATAATGCTAGTTTAAATCCGGAAAATATTACAGTAAGTGCAGAAGTAACAAATTATGATTTTACTATTTCAGCTAATGGTACGCTAACTTTACATGTTACTGAAAATGGTACATCAACAGGGGTTGCAATTGTTGGGGCAAGTTTTATAAGAACAGACGCATCTGGTACAGAATATGGAGATGCTATTACGACTGATACAGAAGGTAATGCTGTATTTAATAATGTTCCATTTGATGAGGCTAACGCACCAATTATTTATTTTAAGCAAACTGCCTCTGATGGAAGCCATGAATTTGATGCAAATGTTCAAAATACAACTTTAAATACACAAACTGCAACTTTAGAAATTCAAAATAGTGTTGGAGCAACTAGAACAATTAATTTAACTGATGCAAATTATGCTAATTTACCTATAGACACTGGTACTTTAACTTTTACTAATTAAAAGAACTTTTAAAAGTTCTTTTAATTATGTTATAATTTTTTTAGTTAGTTATTTATATAATTTAGGGAGATGAAAAAGGTGAAGAATAAAAAAGTTGTTATTTTAGGTGGGGGAACAGGAATGTCAACTTTGCTTAAAGGTTTAAAATTATTTCCTTTAGATATAACGGCTGTTGTATCAGTATGTGATGATGGCAAGAGTACAGGTAGATTGCGTGAAGAATTTAATACAATAGCAGTAGGTGATATAAGGAGAGTTATAACTTCTTTATCAGAAACTGAACCATTAATTGAAAAACTTATGAATTATCGTTTTGAGACGACAAGTGATTTAAATGGGCATACTGTAGGTAATTTAATTTTAACTGCTTTAGCAAATATTACTGGTAATATGTCTGATGGAATTGAATCTTTATCAAAGGTTTTTAATTTAAAAGGAAAAGTATTACCCTTGACTGAAGATAATGTTGTTTTAGCAGCTGAAATGATGGATGGAACAAATGTAATTGGAGAACATAATATAACGGAAGAACATAAAAAAATAAAAAGGGTTTATTATGAAGAAGAATCTACTACTAATCCATTAGTTTTAAAAGAAATTAAAAAAGCAGATTTAATTATTCTTAGTATGGGTAGTTTATTTACTAGTGTAATACCTAATTTAATCAATGAAGATATTAAAAAAGAACTAGCTAAAAGTAAGGCTAAGATTATGTATATATGTAATATGATGACCCAACCTGGGGAAACTGATGATTATAAGGTAAGTGATCATATTAAAGCTTTAAATGAATATTTAGGTGAGCGTAAGGTAGATATTGTAATTAGCAATGATGGAAATATTTCAAATGATGTTATTAATAAATATAGAGATAGTGAACAAAAAGATCAAGTTATTTTTGATGAAGATAATTTAAATCAATTAGATTTAGAAATAATTCATGATAATTATGTTGATTATAAGTCTGGTTTTTTAAGACATAAAGTTGATAAATTGGCATTAGATATATTTGCTTATTTAATTAAAGAATAATTTTAAATGAGGATTCTATGGAATATGTTTTAAGAAATGCTACTGATGACGATATTCTTTTATTAAAGGAATACAAGAAAAATATTATTGGGGAGTATGCTAGCAATTTATCAGAAAGTGAAATAAATGATATTAATGATTATGTTGAGAGATCAGTTTTACAAGACTTAGTAAATTATCGTATAATTTTAATTAATAATTTGATGGTAGGATGTTATCTTTTATCTAATAATGATGATGGGGTTCTATTAGATGAAATATATATAGATGAAAAATTTCGAAATAATGGAATTGGTACTAAAATTATTAAAGAGGTAATTAAGGCTAATAATGTAGTGTATTTATGGGTTTATAAATTAAATGTGAAAGCAATTAATTTATATAAGAAATTAGGTTTTAAAATAATTGGTGAAACAGAAAGTAGATTTTATATGAAGTATGTTAAATAAAGACTAATAGTTAGCTTCTTTAGGGCTACTTCCTTTTAAATATTTAGTAATTATTATATGTTTTATAATTATTTGGAGGTAAAATGAACTGGATTATAACGGAAGCACATAATATGCCATTAATATTATGTGGAATCTTTTATAGTGTTTTGTGTGTTTTTAGTATAGTGACAGGATTAATGTATGCATCTGGGAAAAGAACATTAAATCCGTTAGAATTATCTGATAAATTTATAGAAAAATTATCTGAAAAAGAAAAATTAAAAGATTTTACAATAAAAATGGGATGGGTAACATTTGTTGTTGGTATTTTGCAAGGACTTAGTGCTTTAGCAATTTTTAAAGGTTATAATGTTTTGCTAAATTTGTATGCAATAGGTTTTACAATTTTTTCAATTTGTTCTGTACTCTTTAAATTAAGAGGAAAAATTAATGCATTTCCATTAATAAAGTTAATATTTTATGTAGTTATACTGATAATTTTATTGCTTAATGGGGTTAATAATTATAGTGCTACTGATGAGGCTATTAAGTACTTAAAAAGTTCAGAAAATGTAAAAATTTCTAAGATAAATGAAGGATATTTCTTTGACGGACCAGGAGATAAGAATGCAATTATATTTTTTCCAGGAGCAAGAGTTCAATACATTTCATATGCAAAATTAATGTATGAATTAGCTGAAAAAGGGGAAGACTGCTTTTTATTATCAGCTCCACTTAATTTAGCATTTTTTGGTTTTTATAAACCTAAAAGGATTATGGCAAAATATGATTATTCGAAATGGTATTTATCTGGGCACTCATTAGGCGGGGTTGTAGCAAGTTTGTATGCTTCTAATAATCCAGAAAAGGTAAGTGGTATTATTAGCTTAGCTGCATATCCGATGAAAAAAATTCCTGAAAATATAGAATATATTTCATTTTATGGAACCGAAGATAAAGTATTAAATACAGAAAAATTAGAAGAAACTAAAAAATATTTGCCAGCAAGTTATCAAATGCACACAATAAATGGTGGAAATCATTCTGGTTTTGGCAATTATGGAGAACAAAAAGGTGATGGAAAAAATAAAATATCATCGGATGAACAAATAGATTATGTTATTCAGAAAATATTAGAGTAAGATTAAAATTTATAAGGCAAGTGGTTAGTTGAAAACCGCTTGTTTTTAAGTTAAAATATAAAAAGAAAAGATATTTATGGTTAGAAATAGAAGTTTTTAAATTTGCTTGAAAAATAATATTAATTATAAATCTTATGAAAGATTGACATTTGAAGATGCTAGGGTGATGATTAAAATGCTTCATATTATGAAATTAAAAGAAAAGTACTTTGATTATATTAAGTATGGAACAAAAGAATATGAATTACGTCTAAATGATGAGAAAAGAAAATTTATTAAAAAAGGAGATTTTATTGAATTTCAAAAGGAACCACTTTCACAAGAT
>CAJOQL010000007.1 GCA_905236935.1 uncultured Bacilli bacterium | reverse complement strand
CTTTAGTAGAAGGATACTTAAATCCAAATGGAGAAAATGGCAAAGAAATAAATATAAAATGTAATATTGATAATGTAAAAACAGATGCACTAGGAACATACGAAATAAAATATGATTATCAAACAGAAGATGGTATTTGGAAACAGACAACAAGGCAAGTACTAGTTGTTGATAAAGAAATGCCTAAGTGTCCACAAGATATTCCGGGTGGAACTATGGTAGGAAACACAATTTGGAAAAATGGGCCAGTAAAAATAGAGATACCTTGTAACGATAATTATAAATGTGAAAAAAATGTATTATCAAAGGTATTTGAAAATATAAAAGAAGGAACAATATCTATATCTGATGTATCAGGTAATACAAAAGATTGTTCTGTATATGTTTATAGTGATACATCGGCTCCTATAAATGTAGTGATAAGTGCAAGCACAGAAGAATGGACAAATAAATCTGTGATATTAACTGGAATAGCTGAAGATAGTGCTAGTGGTGTATTTTATTATGAATTTAGTGATCAAATAGATCTTACAAAAATAGAACATAATGCTACCAATCCAGGCCCAAAAATAATGGAAAGTCAAGAAATAAACAAAGAATCTTTAACAAAAAATGGAACAGTTTACTATTTTTATGCGGCAGATTTACTAAAAAATGTGAAAAGAAGTAGTAATAATGTAATAGTAAAAATAGACAAAAATAATCCTACCAAACCTGCAATGACATTTGTTTATGGGGATTGGACAAGATACAATGGTGAATGGACTAGTAGAAATGTATTTGCAGCTCAATCTGTTGGACAAAATGATTCTTCAAAAAGAGGACCTAATGGTTCGACAGATGCTTTAAGTGGAATAGAAAAATATCAAATCTGTGCAAGTAATTGTAATGATGATAAAAATTGGAATGACTATAATTATAACTTAAATAATTCTTTATATAAAATAACTGAAACAGGAGAAAATAAAAGGTATTTTAGAGCAGTAGATTATGCTGGTAATCACAGTGATATTACAGTAGTAACTGCTAAAATAGATAAAAACAAACCAAGTATAAACATATCAGCAAAGAAAACAAACTCTAATAATTTAGTGGCTGATAAAACATGGTCAAATGAAGCTTTAAAATATATTTTAACTCCAAGCAATGTTGGTCTTAGCGGAGCTACTATTTCTTATTGTAAATATACGGGTAATACTGAATGTACAAACTTTATTTCAAAAAAAATAATGCATAATAGTGATATGGTTACATTTTCATATAATGACATTGGAGAATATAAAGTAAAATATATAATAACTAGTGGGGCAGGATTATACAATGAAGGAATATACACAGCTAAAGTAGATATTACTGCTCCAATAATAACATCTTTAAATATAGTAGAAAATAATGCTCAAAAATTAAAAATAAGAGCAAATGATAATTTAAGTGGGGTATCATCATATTGTGTAAAGAATAATAATAATGTATCTGGGTGTAATTGGCAAACAATTGCAAATAATCCCAAGAATACAGGAGAAATTATTATTACAAATGCTTATCCTGGAAAAGTAGATTATGTATTTGTTAAAGATGCTGCTGGAAATATTTCAGAATCAAAAAATATTGATACATCATGTGTTGAGATAAGTTATGTTGAAGGCAATAAATGTTCTGCTCCTTGTGATGGTGGACATTTAAATAGAGAAGCATATGATAAGTATAATTCATCTACTAGGTGTACTAGCAAAGATGATTTTAATGGTGCTGTATGTAATGAAAAAATTGGATGCTGTGATAATCCTATAAATGATACAATTGAAACATCATCAGGTTGCACTAAAAGTTGTGGTAGTGAGTACGAAAAAATATATATTCAAGCAGTTAAAAAATCAAGATATTATGATAATATGATTTGTTCTTATGGGGATATAGTTTCAACTAGTTCAAAAAAATGTGATTTACCAAGCTGCTGCGGTGAAGGCAATGAGTACCTATACGATTGGACAGATTGGACTTGTGGAAGTTGTAATGCAGGTTGTGAATCTTGGGGAACACATAGTTGCATAAGAACAGAATACTATAATTCTATTTATGATGATAGTTATTGTAGAAATAAATCAAAAACTGAGTCACAAGACTGTTATAATGATAATGCATGTTATGTGACATGTACTAGAACAACCACAACCTATGGTTCATGTAATTGTTTAACTAAAACTAAGCCATATGATTTGTATGATGCATATAATGGAGCATATTGTGGTAATGGTTCAGTAAGTTGTAGCAATGAGTGCTCATCTACGCCAAACATTGGATGTGAAAGCAAAATTGGGTATGAAGCAAAGTGTCTCTGCTATCATCCTTCGATTGATTTTTCTATTACTGATCAGTATGGTTATAGTGCTTGTAATCATTGGTGTGAATTTACTGGACTTACTCCAGAAAATTGTGTTTCTTCATTTGCAGGAGGTCCTATTGGATGTCCACCTTGTGCAGGAGGTGCTTTACAAGATGAAAACTGTAATTGTCTAGAATAATTAATGTGAAATTTTTAAAGAAAAGAGGATTTTGTATGCAAAAGAATAATAAAAAAGATGTTTTAATAATTTTTGCAATATCATTTTTAATAGTTATTATGTGCTTATTAGTAATATATATTAGTGTAACAAAACAAAATAAAAATAATAATCATTTAATAAATACTAATAATAGTGTTAAAAAAACTTTTGCATATAAAAATTATAAATATAATATTCCACTTGACTACGAATATAATGGCAATAATGATTTATTGATAATAACTAAAAATAATAAGTGGTATGGAAAAGTTTATTTAGCTTCAACTAAAAATATGTTAATTACTAATTTAGATGATTTTTATACTTTTAATAAAGATAATATTAATAATCTTAATATTAAAATTTATAAAAAAGTTATTAATAATGTTAATACATTGGTTTATGAGGCAAATTTAGAAAAGCAGTATACAATATGCTTTTATACAAATTGGAATTCTTTTTATCGTATATTTATTACGTATGAAGATGATGATTTTAATTTTGATGATTTGAATCCAGTGGTTGAGTCATTAAATAACCCATTAAATCTAAATGAGATATTAGATAGTTCTAATTTTAAAGAAAATAATAATTAATTAAAAAGTCTTCTACTATGAAGGCTTTTTATGTTATCATAATTTTAGGTGATTTTATGAATTTGGTTTTAAAGTTAGAAAGCTTAATAAATGAAGTAATAAAAAAGCTAGGATATGAAGATGAAGTTAAAATTAATGTTAGCAATAGACCTGATTTAGGAGATTATCAATATAATGGGGCTTTTAGCCTTGCTAAAAAATATCATAAAAATCCTAATATGATTGCCAATGAAATTGTTACAAAATTAAAAGAATTACCAGTTTTTAAAGGTGTTAGTAATGTTGGTGGTTTTATTAATTTGTCTTTAAGTGATGAAGTATTAATAAGTTATATAAACGAAATAAATAATAGCTTTGAAATCAATACTTATAAAGAAACAGATAAAAAAACTTATTTTTTAGACTATGGTGGTGCAAATGTAGCTAAAGCACTTCATGCAGGGCATCTTAGAAGTCCAAATATTGGTGAGGCTTTAAAAAGATTATTTAATGCAGTAGGCTATAAAACAATTAGTGATGTTCATTTTGGTGATTGGGGTAGACCAATGGGACTTATTATTTGTGAAATAAAACATAGAATGCCAAATTTACCATATTTTGATGATAGTTTTAATGGGAAATATCCTGATAAATGCCCAGTTACATTAGATGATTTATATGAAATATATCCTACTGCTAGTATTAAGGCTAAAGAAGATGAAAAATATTTAGAAGAAGCAAGAGAGTTAACTGTAAGATTGCAAAATAGAGATAAAGGTATTTATGATTTGTATAAGTCATTTACTACATTATCAATTAATGATATTAATGATATTTATAGTTTGTTAGGTGCAACTTTTGATTTGTATGAAGGTGAAAAAGATGCAGATGATTATATAAAACCCATGTTAGATTATTTAAATAATAATAATTATACTGAAATAAGTGATGGGGCAACGATTATTGATGTAAAAGAAGAAACAGACAAAAAAGAAATGCCACCGGTAATACTTATTAAAAGTAATGGAGGATTATTATATGATTCAACTGAACTTGCTACTCTTTACGGTAGAGAAAAAAGATTTAATCCAGATGGCTATTTATATTTAACTGATATAAGACAAGAACTACATTTTGAGGGGGCATTTAGAGCTGCTTATAAAACTAATATTGTATCAAAAGATAAAAAGTTAGAGTGGTATGGTTTTGGCACAATGAATGGACCTGATGGTAAACCATTTAAAACTCGTGATGGTGGAGTTATGAGTTTAAGAAATTTAATTGATATTGTAAAAGATGAAACTAGAAAAGTTATAAAAGATAATATTAAAGAAGAAGATAAAGATAAACTGGCTTTAGATTTAGCAATAGCTGCTATAAAATTTGCCGATTTACTTCCAAATAGAGCTAGTGATTATATTTTTGATCCAGTTAAATTTAGTGATATTAATGGTAAAACTGGTCCATATGTTTTATATGGCACTGTTAGAATGAGTTCATTATTAAAAAAATCTGATATTGAATATAAAAAATATAATGTAATTAATACTGAAGAAGAAAGAAATATTATCCTTACTTTAATTAATTTAAGAAGCGTAATTGAAAAATCATTTAAAACAAGAACGGTTAATGAAATATGTGAATATGTTTATAAATTAACTAGTTTATTTAATGCTTTTTATTCAAATCATGAAGTTCTAACTGAAAAAGATAACGTTATAAAGGAAAGCTATTTAAGTTTAATATCTTTAGTATTAAAAACTAATAAGTATTTACTAGACATTTTGGCAATAAAAGTGCCAGATAAAATTTAAAAAGGAAGGTTGTATTATAAATAGTGTTGGTGAGTAAAATCACTACACTATTTTTTAATATGTAAAAAGACATGTGATTTGATACAATGTAATTGGTTAAAAACATTGAAAGGATCTGATCACATGTCTAATAATGATTATATATTAAATCTTCTAAATATTAAAGATAAAAATATCTATATTATGCAAAAAATTCAAGAAAGGACGATTAAAAATGTAAAATATAAGATAGTTGAAGGATTTTTAACTTACAAACCTGAGTATTGTCAATGCTGTGGAATTATTAATGAATCAGCAGATGATATTATTAAATGGGGTTTTAGAAAAAATTGTAAAATTAAAATTCCTAATATATCAAACTGTAAAAGTATTTTAATTCTTCATAAACAAAGATTTTATTGTAAACATTGTGGTAATACCTTTTTAGCTGAAACATCCTTAGTTAATAAAAATAAAAATATTTCTAATAATACTGAATTACAAATTAGAACTGAACTTATGATGAAACAAAGTGAAAAAGATATTGCTAAAAGAACAAATGTCTCTCCTTCTAAAATAGATAGAGTTTTAAATGATATTTCTTCTAAAACTGTTCTTAGACATTCTCATTTGCCTTTATATATGAATTGGGACGAATTTAAAGCTACTAAAGATACTAAAGGTAAAATGGCTTTTATGATTATTGATAATAAAAAAGGTAATATTTTTGATATCTTAGATTCTAGAAAATCTATTGATTTAGAAAAATACTTTAGAAGATATTCTAGGAGGCAAAGAAACAAGGTTAAATTAATATCAACTGATTTTTATTCAGGTTATATTTTCTTAGCTAAAAAGTTATTTAGAAATGCTGATATCGTTATTGATAGATTTCATATTGTT
>CAJOQL010000006.1 GCA_905236935.1 uncultured Bacilli bacterium | reverse complement strand
TTTAATTGTTCATTAATTCTATTTATAAAATCTATTATTTCTCTTTTCATATTTTCATAATTCTTATTTAAATATAAAACATCTATTTCATCACTTATAGATTTATTTAATTTTGGTAATAGTTTTTTATAAATATTAATAATATAGTTTTCAATAATTGAAAATAATTCTTTACTAATATAAATGAATGTATAAGTTAATTCATATAAATCTTTTTTAGATTTTTTAGAAAACTTAGATTTAAATTTTAGTTTTTTATATAATGGATAGTTTATATTTACCCATCTTTTAATCCTATTAAATTTTTCATTACCCATAATGTCAAAATTATTTACTTCGATAAAAACTTTTTCAACTATACTAATATTGGAATCTTTTCTCATATTCATATAAGTTACTGGTGAATAAGTTTCAAATATCTTATAAATATATTTTAAATAATTGACTGCATCTTCTAATCTATCTATAATGGCCTCTAGTTCACTTATTGAATAGTTTTGTTTACCTATAAAAAACTCTAAACCACAAATTGAAGGAAGATTTAAATCAACAGTAATTTTAGCATTATTTTTAGCATTTATTAAATCTTTTAAGTATTCTATTTGTTTAATAAAACTTTCTCTTTTAGAAGATTGTAAATAATTATAGATGATTTTTTCTCTTATAGGGATAAAATGATTATTAAATACATTATTATGTTTTTCAAAGTTTTCAATATAATGTTTTTTTAAAGATTCATCATCAGTACTTTCTAGTCCATGTTCTTTAGCATAGGCTTCTTTATCAGTTAGTAATAAATAATAATTATATAAATAAGATATATATCCATCTAATAAATTATAGTTTTCTATTTCTATAGATTTTAATTTATATTCAAGACTATTTGAATCCATATTAAGAGCTTCTTCAATTAAAGATTTCTTTTGGCTATTAAACATACTAATTAAAATGCTTTCCATATTCATCTCCTATTTAATATCAATTTTACTTTTTTCATCTAAATATTTTTTTAATTTCAAAACATATTCTTTTCGCATAACTGGAAGTAACTTTTCGGCAACTACAAGAGATGAATCTTTAATACTCAATTTAGTTGTATCAATTACTGATGCACTTGTAATTAAAGATTCAAAATTTTTCATAGCTTCATTATATTCTAGAGGTTCATATATTGTTGATAATCTTTCAGTTTTTAACATATCGCCGTAAGAAATTGATGAATTAGTAATTCTTTCTCTTACAACTTCAGGGGCAGTATAGCATATAACTACATGATTTATTAAAGAATTTAAATCTTCCATATACATAGAAGTGTAAGCTTTAAATTCTTCTTCATTAATAGTTCCCATATCAAGTAATATTTTTATAAAGGTAAGGGTATCAAAAACTGAATTTTCTACTAAAATAATATCTTTATTTCCAACAATATCTTGCATTAAATCTTCTTGGATTGCACTTGAAATAAGCAGATTTTTCTCAACCGGGGAGATACTAGCTTTATTTCTTATGAATTCTTGTTGATATCTTTTATATGCTGGTATTTCTTCAATAACTCTAACTTTAAATTCTGCATTTTCAAAAAAATCTTTAAATAAACTCATCATTGAAGTTTTACCACTTTTTTGTGTTCCAGCAAATTCGATGATGTATGGTTTAGTATCTCCAATAATAGTTTTTAATTTCATTAAATCTTCTTGATAGCCAGAAATTCTATTCATTCTTAAAAAATCATCATTATAGTCAAATTCTGGTTCATATTCTCTATCAAAAACTTCTATTATTGAGTTATATAACCTATCTACTATTGGATTATCTATAATTTTATCAAGTTCTTTATAAATGCTTTCAAAAAACCATCTTTGTTCTTTTTCATCTGCATGAAAATTAGAAAAGTTGATGCCACCATTTTTTCTTTTTTCCATGCGTAAATCTTCTACGTTAGCAATTTTATCTGCACATATTATAGCAGCGTTTCTTTTAGGCATATTGGCAGTGCCCTTTATTTGTTGTGTTTTACGT
>CAJOQL010000005.1 GCA_905236935.1 uncultured Bacilli bacterium | reverse complement strand
ATTAACTTTAAAATCAAACATTCTATCCCTTCTTTCATCTTTCATAATCATCACTTTTTTCATTCTTCTGCTTTGATCCTAGAAATAAAGTTTTATCTGCTACAACATATATTCTTGATACTTTTTCTCCATTTTCTTTTTCATATGTATCTTTTTGTAAGCTACCAGTAACTCCGATCAAATCACCTTTTTTAGTATATTCAGCAGTTCTTTTAGCAAGATTGTTCCATAATCTAACATCAAAAAAATCAGTTTCATATACTCCATCGGCATTTTTATAATTCCTGTTAACTGCTAATGTTAAATTTCCTACTATTTTGTCATTATCTAGTTCTTTAAGTTCAATATCTTTTGTTAATCTTCCAATCAAACTTACTTTATTATGCATTTAAACTTCCTTCCCTTTCTTAATATTTTCTTCATTTTGGCAATTTAAAAAAGCAACTACTCTTTTATTTTTAATTGCTTTTTTTAAATCTAATATTATTTTTATATCTACCGATGATATATCAGGTATTTTTTCTAAATCATCTAATTGAATAGCTAAAATACTTTTTTCATCAATATATCCTGCATTAAATATCTTTTCTAAAAGTTTCATTATATTAGATAAATTGTATTTACTCATTTTATTCCATCCTCTCTAGTAATTCTCCAATTACAATAATTTGCTTATTAGTATTTCTTTTACATGTAATTAGAGTAATTATATTTTTATTTTTATTTCTAATTATATTCGCTCGTCCTGTCTTATCTATTTCATAGATATTTACTACTTTATACTCATAATTATTATTATTATAAAATACACTTATTTCATCATTTATTTTTAATTTATTTATATTTTTAAAATAAGATATTCTACTATTTCCAGAGTGTGATGCCAAAATAAAATTACCCATTTTTTTATCTGGGTAATCTGCATCAGCTAATATTTCTATATTTCGATCAACATTATTGCACCAACTATCTTTAGCACATAACCCTTTTTCTAGATTGATAGTTGGTATTTTAATTACTGCAATATAATTAATTTCTTTAGAATTATTATCTTTAGGTTTAACTTCTACTTCTTCCATCTTATCTTCTTCTGGCATTTTATTATAAAACTCTTGAATAAGTATTTCTTCATAGTCATCTAAATAATGATTATATATTATTTTTCCAAGAATAAATGTAAGTCCAATTATTATAATAAAAATTCCTATAATAATAGTATGTACTTTACTATTTTTGCTCTTTTTTATTTGCATAAGCAATTACTCCTATTCCTGATAAAATCATCAAAATACCCAATATTTGAATAATATAATAATGGTCATTAGCTATTGTCATTGGTACTTTTATATTTATTAAAGACGTTTCAATAATAGCTTTATTATTTATCACTTCAAAATATATTTTTTCATTATTAAGTTCGTATCCATCAATAGTTTCTAACTCTTGATAATAATATTTTCCATACTCTAGATTAATATCAATAATTCCATGTTCATTAGTAAGTCCTTCATATAAAAGATTATTATTTAAATCAAATATTCCTATTTTAACTCCTGATAATACTTCTTCTTCATTATCTAATTTATGGATAATTAATTTAGATTCTATTTTTTCATTTGTCATAATAGATTTAATAACTTTACCATTTTCTTTAATTTCAAAATGCATTGCTTCTTCATTTAAAATATATCCTTCTGGTGCTTCTTTTTCCAGTAAGTAATATTTACCATATAGTAATTCTTTAATAATAATTTTACCGTCTTGATTGGTTTTACCACTAAATACAAGTTCATCTTTAGAATTATATATCTCTATTTTTGTATTTGGTAATGGTTCACTTGTAGATAAGTCTATTTTGCTAAACTCTAATGTTCCAACAATTGGATAGTTATCTATTGTTTCTTTAATACTTTCATTGTCTTCTTTAATTTCAAAATAATAGATATTTTCGTTTAGTAAATACCCAACAGGAGCTTTTGATTCATAATATTTATACTTTCCATAAGGTAAGTCTTTTACAGTTATACTACCATTTTCATCAGTATAACCACTATAAACT
>CAJOQL010000004.1 GCA_905236935.1 uncultured Bacilli bacterium | reverse complement strand
TTATATTCAAATTCTTTACAATGCTTCATTATATAGTGGAACTTTTATCGATATAATATTTCTATGAATACTTAATTAGTTTGGTGATGCCAATCTTCTTATGAAGAGAGATGATAATATTGAATAAGAAGGATTTCTTAATTGCATCTCTTATTCTAATTATCTTCTTACTCATAGCCTTACTTTTTTCTTTAGTAAAATAGTAATCTATAATAAGAGAAAAGCACTCAATTTACTTTCAGTAGATTAAGTGCTTACACATATTGTGGCGAGTACTCAACATTGGAGTGTTAAGTATTCACTTTTTTATTTTATGCAAGTTTCCTTGACAAATACATAGTAGCATATATTTATATTTTTCTCAAAAATATCACTTTGCTTTTTGAAACCTATCGTTATCTCTATCATATAGTTTAGCTAATTTATTTTCATGCGCTTCACTCAATAAAATACCTTGATCATATGCAAGACAGATAATTCGTAAACATCAAGTCTCCAAGTTCTTCTTGCAAATCTTTAAACATTTCAGAATCTTTTTTATTCTTATCTCCATAAAGAATATTTACAACTCTCGTAACTTTCCCTAATTCTTCAGCCTTTGTTGCTACCATTGATAATGGACTGAAATAAGATTTTTCAAACTGATGAGCCCACACGTCAACTTCTTTTTGTATTTGATCTAAACTTTTTTCCAATATTTATCACCTACAATCAATACAGCATTATTTGACAAAATATACACTTTATTTATGTCATATATATTTCACAATAAAAGCTAAAATTATCAAGAACCATTAATTCAATAAATCTAAATGGTGCAAGAGAAGAGACTTGAACTCTCACAGGATTAATCCTACTACCCCCTCAAAGTAGCGCGTCTACCTATTCCGCCACTCTTGCATAAAGAAAAGCCCTATTTAATATCTGCTTCCCATAATCCATGAAGATTACAATAAGCATAAATAGTTGCACCATCTTTGTAATCAAACATAGCTTCTGGATTATCACCAGGCTGTAAATTAATTTTAGTAATGTCTTATTTGCAAACAATAGCAATCCACATTATATAGTGTTCTTCACTCATCGGGTGAGACTGCTCTCCAACTCTCACAAAAATCTTTCCATCATTAATTGAATATATTGGTACATGTTTTTCTACTGCTCCATCAGTAGTATTAGCATTTAAAAGCATATATTTTTCATCACTTATATCACTTACTGAATTTATTACCTCTCCAGTTTCTTTATTTTTATAAAACTTCATGATTATCAGCCTCTCTTTACAACTAAAGTCTTATTTTTTTATTATTATCTTTTACTCTTTGAGTAACTTTTAATACTATTTTTTCTCTTCTAGCATCAAGTGATTTTAAAGAAACTATATCAACATCATATTCCTCTAAAGGATATTTATTAAATATTTTTTCAAGTTCCTCATCATGCTTTATTTTTAATATTTCTTGCTCTATAGTTTCTACAACTTCATTATTCATTTGAACTATTATTTCCTTCCATTTTTATTAATACTTCTCTTGGTTTAGAACCATTTGCTGGTCCTATAATACCACGTTCCTCTAACAAATCTACAATTCTAGCTGCTCTATTATACCCTAATCTAAATCTTCTTTGTAAAAGTGATGCACTAACCTTACCAGTAGATATTGCAAAATCAACTATTTCATTATATAGAGGATCATCATATTCTTCCTTAGGTGAATCAGACCCAGCCATATGATTATCAGGTATTTCAGTTAAACTATTATCATATTTAGCAACTTGTTCTTTTGATACATAACTTATTAATCTATCAATTTCTTCATCACTAATGAAATTCCCTTGAATTCTTATTGGAGTATTTGCACCCATTGGTAAATATAACATATCTCCTTTACCAAGTAATTTTTCAGCACCCTTCATATCAAGAATAGTTCTTGAATCAATTTGCGATGCTACAGCAAAACTAATTCTTGATGGAATATTTGCTTTTACAACCCCAGTAATTACATCAGTAGATGGTCTTTGTGTTGCTACAATTAAATGAATGCCAGCTGCTCTTGCCATTTGTGTAATACGCATAATTGAATCTTCTACCTCTTTAGCAGCTACAAGCATTAAATCAGCAAGTTCATCAATAATAACTACAATATATGGCATTTTTGGCACATTACTATCATTAAGTTTATTATTCTTTTCAATCATTTCATTATATGAACCAATATTTTTTACATTATTATCAGCAAAGACATCATATCTTCGTTCCATTTCCGCTACAATTTTTTGAAGTGCTACATTAGCTTTTTTAGGATCACTTACTACAGGACATAACAAATGAGGAATTCCATTATAATTAGATAGTTCTACCTTTTTAGGGTCAACTAACATAAGCTTTACTTCATCTGGCTTCTTATTCATTAAAATAGAGCAAATAAAAGAGTTAATACATACAGATTTACCAGAACCAGTAGAACCAGCTACCAATAAATGTGGCATCTTAGAAATATCAGCACAACAAGTTTTGCCCATGATATCTTTACCTAAAGCAACCATTATTTTAGAATTAACCATATCTTTAGGAGGAAATTGTAAAACCTCTCTTATTGGAACAGCAGCTATATTCTTGTTTGGTATTTCAACTCCAACTGTGCTTTTACCAGGAATAGGTGCTTGAATACGTACATCCTTAGCAGCTAGTGCTAAAGCAATCTCTTTATCAATAGATGTAATTCTACTTACCTTAGTTCCCGCTTTAATTTCCACCTCAAACTGAGTTACAGCAGGTCCTTCATGAATTGCTACTACTTTCCCAACAATTTGAAAATCAGACAAAACTCTTTCAAGTGCTACACGAGTTGAATTTAAAAATTCTGTAGAATTACCTTTAACTGATTTTTTTATTGGATTTAAAATATCAATACCAGGAAGCTTATATTCCCCATTAGTAGAATTTTCTGGAATAACTGGTTCAACATATTCTTCTTTAACATCTTCCCTAGAAGTATGATATTGTTTTAAATCTTCACTACTAGTTATTATAATTTCTTTATCTTTTGAAATAGAAGGAGCTGATTTAATAACTTCTTCATCTTTCTCATCCTCATCATCTTCACTTACTTTAAAGACATTACTATCTTTAATTCCATTACCAATACCTTTAAATCCTTTAATAATTTTAGTAATTATATCAGCTATTGAAACATTTAAAGCCATAATAAGTCCAAAAAAACCTATAACAGAAAGTATAATATATGTTCCTGTTACATCAACTAAATTAGCACATCCCCAAGAAAAGAAAGCTCCAATTATTCCTCCACCAGTTTGGCTTAAATTAACATAATTTATATCATTAATAGTATTCATAAAATTATCAATAGTGCTTTGGAATACCTGAGTACTTTTAATTACTACATTATCACCCCTAATATAATCTATATGACTAAATGCAAGTAAACTTATTAGTAAAAGATATAAACCAATTAATCGACTACTAAAAAATTTAGGTACATCCTTTTTTACAATCATAAAAAGTCCTAATATCATTAACAGAATAATTGCGATAGCCCACCATGTACCCATTAAAAAAATAGCAAATGATTTTATGATATGTCCAACTGGTCCAAATGAACCCATTCCAATTATTCCAACAAGTATAAATATTAAACCAGTAAGTTCAGATGAAAACTTAACTTTACTAGTACTTTCTTTTCTAGTTTTTTTCTTAGCCATATTTTATTACCTCACTACCATAATTATATAATAATTTATAACTTTATGCAAAAAAAGTACAAATTTTTTCAAACAAAAATAGTAATCTATAGCAATTACTATTTGATAATACTTTATAAATTAAATTTTAATGAAGAATTTTTAGTAGCTAAGTCACTATAGCAATTAACTGCATTTTTACCAGTTTCTTTCGAAATATATAAAGCTTTATCTGCTTGATTTATAACATTTTTTAAAGATATTCCACGCTTATATGAAGAAACTCCAATACTTACTGTTATTTTAAAATCGTTTAAAATAAGCATACTATTTACGCTTTCTATTAATTTTTCCATTCTTCTTTTTACTACATTCTCATCTGCTCCACAAAATATTAAAATAAATTCATCTCCACCAAATCTACATACATAATCATTTACTCTAACATTTTTTGATAAAGTGTGCGCAATAATTTGTAAAACTTTATCTCCTATTAAATGTCCGTATGTATCATTTATTTGCTTAAAATTGTCAATATCACAAATTGCTACAGTAGTAAAATCTCTTATTCTATCTAATATTCTACGATTATATAAACCAGTTAATGGATCAACATCTAATATTTCAGCTAATTGTTCTCTTTCTTCTATAAGTCTTTCAATTAGGTTTCTTAATTCTATATCATCAATATTGGTTAACTTACTTTTAATACTATCTATATAATTAGATTCATCTATAGTTTGTATATCATTTTTCATATTTTCAACTCCCTTTAAATCAAAAATAATATTCATTGTATCACAAATTTATCATTTTGCAAATACCAATTTTTTCAAAAAAATTTATTAGTGCTAAAAATGAGTAACTATTTAGACCAAGTTTAATAATTTTTAGCAAAAATTATCATCAAACTATTATTATGTAAGGATTATTGCATTTTATTATTAATTAAAGTTTAAACTAGTCATTTAAACACTAAAAAGCAAATGCCATATTTTACTTACCTTTGGCGTTTTCATTATTTTATAGTCTAAATTGATATAAAAATGATAACTATTCTCCATTATATTTTATATGTAACTATTTACAAAATATTTACAATAAATTGTTCAATTATTATAAATTTATTTCATAAAGGGAAATATATTAATATATTTAAAAGCGTTAAAAACTTATTATATTTATTATTTATAACAAATATAATATATAGTTAATAACGCTTAAATAATACTATCTTTTGTATAAGAATGATATATATTGTAAATCATTATATTAGAATTAATCATAGAATTAATATTTAAAAAGTTGATTATTTCACATTTTTATTCACTTCTAAGTGCTTCAACTGGATCTTTTTTAGAGGCTACTTTTGATGGAACTAAACCTGCTATTACAGTTAAAACTGTACTAATTATTATTAAAATAATAGCTCCAACTAATGGAAGTTTACTAATTCCACTTATTTCGGTTAAATTGAAAATAACTTTATTTATAGGGATATTTAATAAAATTGTAATAATAATTCCCATTAAACCCGCTATAAATCCTTCAATAAATGTTTCGGCCTTAAATACTCTAGTAACATCCTTTTTAGATGCTCCAATTGCCCTTAAAATACCAATTTCTTTAGTTCTTTCTAAAACACTTATATATGTAATAATAGCTATCATAATAGATGATACAACAAGTGATATTGAAACAAATGCTATTAAAACATATGTTATGGCATTAATAATAGTAGTAACACTACTCATTAAAAGCCCCACATAATCAGTATAAGTTATTTTATCTTCTTCATTTTTAGTTTTATTATAATTATCAATAGAGGAAATAATGCCATCTTTTGCTTCAAAAGTATCTGCATATATAGATATTTTTGATGGCTTTTCTAAATCAACTTTTCCAAAACTACTTATTACTTTATCATAAGTACCAGGTGATAAATAATTATCGTAATAATCAATCATTGCTTTTTTATTGGGATTTTTTAAATATTCATCCAACATATTAGCTAAATCATTTTCACTCATCATTCCAACCATAGGATTAGATGAGCCAACCATCATTAAAGCTATACTAGCTTTTTCTGATACTTTTAAATTTGATAAATACTTTTTAGCTTCTTTTACTTTTTCATTATCACTTGAAACATTATATTTTAAGCCATTTGTAACATTAACATCTTTATTCTTTTCTTGGGCTTCAACTACAGCTGATGAATTAGTATGTTCAATAATATAATTAGTTAAATCTTTAGTATAACCAATTGTTCCATTAATTAAATTATTTTTAGAACTATCTTTTTGTCTAATGATACCAACAACTTTTAATTCTAAAGCTTTATTTTTTACTAATTCTTCTACCTTTTTATCATCATTAATTATACTTTCATAGTAGCCTTTTTTATTTTTTGTATAAAAATCAGAAGCTGTTAATAGTTTAAATTTAGATTTCATTATATCTTCATAAGATAGCTTTTCAGTTTCAATTTTTAATTCTTCATTTTTATCTATTTTATCTAAAATATCTTTATAATCATCTGATGGTAATAATCCTAAATAATAAATATCTGTAATATTTACCTCATTATTTTTAGATAATACAAATATTACTTCATCCTTATTTTGAGGATATGTTCCATATATTAAATCATATTCTTCCTTAACTGCACTACTTATTTTATCTCCATTATTATCTGGCATAATTTCCGTAAAAATATTACTAGTAAAAGGAGCACTATAAGAATTTAGATAAGACAAACTTTCACTATTTTCAATTTTACTATTAAAAGTTGAACCATCAGAATTAACTAATTTTCCATTACTATCATAACTAAATACTTTAAATTTAGTTGAATAAGAATATTGGATTCCATTATCTCCAATATATTTATGAACTTCATTTTTCTTATCATCTAAATATATTTTAAAATCTTTTAAATTGTTAGAGTATAAAGTAGATCCCATTTTACTTGCTAAATCTATTGTAGAAGTATTAATATAAACTGCTTCTTTATCATGTTCTTTCTTATTATTATTATCTCTAAAACTACTACCTTGTTCTAAAAAAGCTGATAAATCCATCGTTTCTTCTTCAATAGTAATAGGATAAGATAACATAGTATCTTTTTGAACATTAGTTATATATTCATTAACTCCTGATGATAATGATAATATTAAAGCAATACCTATTATTCCAATAGAACCAGCAAAAGCAGTTAAAATTGTACGACCTTTTTTAGTCATCAAATTATTAAGTGAGAGTGATAATGCTGTAAAAAATGACATAGAAGTTTTTTTAGTTTTTTTCTTTACTTCTTCTTTTTCAGCACCTTTTTCGCTATATGGATTTGTATCAGATATTATTTTTCCATCTTTAAGTTTAATAATACGTGTAGAATATTCTTCGGCTAGTTCAGGATTATGAGTTACCATAATGACAAGTTTATTTTTGGCAATATCTCTTAAAATATCCATAACTTGTTTACTAGTTTCAGAATCTAGTGCCCCAGTTGGTTCATCAGCAAGCAAAATATCTGGATTATTTACAAGTGCTCTTGCTATTGCTACTCTTTGCATTTGGCCACCAGATAACTCAGTTGGCTTTTTATGAATATGTTTTTCTAATCCTACTTCTTTTAAAGAAGCAATAGCTCTTTTTCTTCTTTCACTTTTTGATACTCCAGATAATGTTAAAGCAAGTTCTACATTAGATAAAATAGTTTGATGAGTAATTAGATTGTAACTTTGAAATACAAAACCTACTCTATGATTACGATATGTATCCCAGTCTCTATCCTTATATTTTTTAGTACTTATTCCATTAATTATTAAATCCCCATTAGTATAATGGTCAAGTCCTCCTACAATATTTAAAAGTGTAGTTTTTCCACTTCCAGAAGGTCCTAGAATACTGGCAAATTCATTTTCTCTAAAATTAATACTTACATCATCTAAAGCCTTTTGCTTAAAATTCTCGGTAATATATATTTTAGTAATTTTTTTAAGTTCTAACATAAATTATTCCTTTCCTTTTTAACTATATGCTTTTAATCATATAGAAAATAGTTTTTTTATCATTATGTCTTAATTATTCTACCTTGCTGTCAGATAAAACTATAACAAATATTAATTATAATTGCAAACAACAAATAAATTAAATTTGTAATGCAGATTTTAATTATTTAGCTTTTTTTAAACTATTTTTGAGTTAAAAATTAAAATTTGCTTATTAATCTAAATATTTTTCATAGTTTTTTAGAGATTTATTAAAAAAATGATTTAGTTATTCCTTTATTTATCACACTCTTTTTAAATTTATAAAATTTGATTATCAAATTTTTACTTCAAAAATAGCAGTTGTTTCATCAATTTGCTTTATTAAATGCATAAACTTTTTAGCAATATATGCACCATCACTAGTAGTAGTTAAAGCACAATATTTGCCTTTTTCCACAATGTTAATAATATTAGTTATTAAATTAATATCAAAGGCTTGATGACGATACTCATCTAAAATTACTAATGAAACTATATAATTATATTTTGAACTATCAACAAACATCCTAGGATTTATATTTAAATCACTAATTAAAACTCCATTAGTAATAGCATCATATAATTCTTTTTTTATGGGAACTGTTATAATATATCCAATATAGTTATTATTTGTATCTAATAAAATATAAGCAATATGATTTGCAGTAAATCTATCTAAATACCAATTTATATCTATTTTATTTTCATTACTATAGCATAAATCATTAATTTTTTTAATTTTTATTAAATTTTCCTTTGTTAAATATACTTTTTCAATTTTCATTATTTTACCTCTATATCTACGTAAAAACATTATATCATTAATCAAATGAAATTTCTAAAAGAGAAAAAATCACTAATTTTCATCAGTGACTTCTTCATTTTCTTCATCTACTTCTTCAACAATAGTTGTTTCAGTATCTTCTTTTATATCTTCGTTAACAATAAACTCTTGTTCTAAAGTTTCACTTGGATCAGATTCAATATATTCTTTTTCTAGCATAATATCTAAATCAGAATATTGTTTAGCACCTGTTCCAGCAGGAATTAATTTTCCTAAAATAACATTTTCTTTTAGACCAGTAAGTTCATCAACTTTACCTCTAATAGCTGCATCAGTAAGAACTCTTGTAGTTTCTTGGAATGATGCTGCTGATAAGAAGCTATCAGTTTCAAGTGAAGACTTAGTAATACCTAAGATTATTGGATAACCTTTAGCAGGTACTTTACCTTCTAAGATAACTGGTGTATTTTTATTAGCAAATTCTCTAATTGGAACAGTTAAACCTGCTACTAAATCAGTATCTCCAGCATCTAATACACGCATTTTATTAATCATACGAGAAGCAATTACTTCTACATGTTTATCTGCAATATCAACACCTTGAGATTTATATACTTTTTGAATTTCTTTTAAAATATATTCTTGAGTAGTTATTGGGTCAGTTACTGCTAGTAATTCTTTTGGTGAAATAATACCTTCTGTAAGTTTATCACCAGCATTAACTTTAGAACCAACTTCTACAGCCAATCTAGCAGCATAACTTGTAATATGATCTCTCGATTCTGCATCATTTAAGACAGTTACTTTCCATTTACCATTAGCATCTTCTATTTTTGTTACTTCTCCAGTAATTTCAGAAATAGTTGCTTTTCCTTTTGGAGTTCTTGCTTCAAAAACTTCTTCTACTCTTGGAAGACCTTGAGTAATATCTTCATCAGTTGCAACTCCACCAGCATGGAATGTACGAAGTGTTAACTGAG
>CAJOQL010000003.1 GCA_905236935.1 uncultured Bacilli bacterium | reverse complement strand
TAGTTCAAATGGGCTTTTTATTTTAATTTATTAATGCGCTCTTCAAAGTCTATACTTTCACAAATATATGAGCCTGATACAACAGTATCTACTTTTTTTAATAGATGAATAACCTCATTATTAACTCCACCATCTACTTCTATTTCAAAGTTTCCTTTAAGTGCAGATAGTTCATTTATTTTAGTTATAGTTTCCATAATAAATTTTTGACCACCCTTACCAGGATAAACACTCATTACTAAAACTAAATCTATTTTATTTAAATAAGGTTTAATTTTAGTAATATTAGTATCTGGATTAATAGCAAGCCCACATTTAATATTATTATCATGAAGATAATCAATTAATTTTTCTGGATTACTAACTGCTTCAATATGAAAAGAAATTCTTTCTGGTTTTAATTTTATATAATCTTCAATATATTCTTTGGGACTTGCACACATTAAGTGAATATCTAATGGCTTATGGTTATCTTTTAAAAATAGTTCAATATCTTCAAAGTCATAATTTTTATTTTTGGTAAATATTCCATCCATTATATCAACATGTAAATAATCTGAAGATGTTTGATTAATTATATCTATAGTTTCTTTTTCATTATAATTACTTTTTATAAAAGAAACAGCTACTTTCATTTTTTTATCACCAACCTTAATAATTATCTATAATTCTTATCTTTTTCATTTAGCATTTTTAAATAGTTTTCATATCTACTTTCAAGTATTTCTTTATTTTGCACTCTTTTTTTAACACTACAATTTTGTTCATTTATATGATAACAATCTTTAAATTTACAATCATAATTAAATTCAATAAAAGAATCTCTGATATTTTCTTTAGTTAAAGTGTTTAAATCTAATGAACTAAATCCTGGTGTATCAGCAATTAAGCTAGATTTATATTTAAAAAACTCAGTATGTCTTGTAGTATGAACTCCTCTTCCTAGTGCTTTGCTTATTTCATTGGTTTGTAAATTAAATTTCGGATTTAATCTATTTAATAAACTACTTTTGCCTGCCCCAGTTTGACCAGTTAAAACTATAGTCATTCCACTAATTAACTCATCTAATTTATTTAATTCATCATTGTAAATAGCGGGCATGCCAATAGAATTATAATAGTCATATATTTTTTGAACGCTTTTTAATTCCTCACTAGTTAATAAATCTTTTTTAGTAAAGCAAATAATTGGTTTAATATTGTTACTAATTACTAAAGATAAAATTTTATCTAATAAAAATAAACTTAAATTTGGTAATTTTAAACTAGTTACAATAATGCAACCATCTATATTAGCAATAGCGGGTCTACTTAAAACGTTTTTTCTAGGTAGTATTTCTAAAATGTAATTGTTTACTTCATCAATAATAACTTTATCGCCAACTAAAGGGGTAAGTTTATCATGATAAAACTTACCCCTTGGCTTACAATTATAAATTTTATCCCCTGCTTCAACACTCATTAGATTGCTAATGATTTTTATAATTTTTCCTTCCATAACTATCCTTCTGTAACATCAGTGTCTTCTTCTTCTGCAATAGTTATTTTTAGAGTCATTCCTCTTATTATATCTACTCCTACTGATCTATTTTGTTTTATTATGGCTCCTGGTTCATAATCATTTGTTTGAAGATATTCCAAAGATAGTGTAAGGCCATATTTTTCACAGAATGCCTCAATATCAGTTAAAGAATAAGAACCATCAGTAAAATCTGGATAAGTATCAGATATATCTGGAATATATAAAGTTATAGTATCTCCTGCTTTAACTTTTTCTCCAGCAGCAGGTACAGTTTTAATGATTTGTCCTGCTTCAACACCACTAGTATCTTCAACTTCTTCATAATCAATTATTACGAATAAATTATTTACTTTTTCTAAAATTGTTCGAACTTCAATATAATTTTTACCAGTATAATCATCTAGTGTTATTGTACTTTCTCCAGTTGATTCATATATTACGATGTTAGATCCCGTCTTTACTGTGCGCCCAGCTGATGGATCAGTTTTAACAACATCACCTGCTTTTACAGTATCAGATGGTGACGTTCTTTTATCTGCCGATACTTTTAAACCTTTTTCATTTAAGATTTCAATTGCCTCACTCATTGTTTTACCAGAAACATCTGGAACAAGTACATCTTTAGTAGTAGTTAATTTTGGCAAAAGAAGCACAATACTAGTAGTTACTACGGCTAAAGCTGCAAGTACAGCCCCAAGAATAAGTAAAACCTTATTTTCTTTTTTCTTTTCAATTACATCATTACTAGTTATTTGTTTAACCTCTATACCAGCTGTATCTTCTTTGGATAGTTCCATGGTCTTTTCAATTTGTTTTTCTCTTTTAGCTTTTTCATTTTCATCAAGCTCTGGATATTTATAGATATACTTTTCTTCATTAGCTCTTTCTTCACTTAAACATGTTTTTAAGTCTTCATACATTGCTCTAGCATCTGGATATCTATTTTTAGGATTCTTAGCTATACTTTTTAAAATAATATTTTCTACAGATTGTGGAATATCTGGTAGTTCTTTTCTTATACTAGGAAATGGTTCTTTTAAATGTTTAAGTGCTATTTCAACTGCATTATCACCTCTAAATGGAAGATTACCAGTTAGTAATTCATACATTAAAATACCCATTGAATAAATATCGCTTTGAATAGTAGAACCCTTACCACTTGCTTGTTCTGGTGGTAAATAATGAACACTACCCATAACACTATTAGTTTGAGTTAATTGGGTACTATTTAATGCCATAGCAATACCAAAATCAGTTATTTTAATAATCCCATTATCAAGCATCATAATATTTTGAGGTTTAATATCACGATGAATTATATATGAATCATGAGCACAAGCCATTCCTGAAGTAAGCTGAAGCATAATATCTACTACTTCATTTAAAGTAAGTTTACCACGTTTTTTTAATATTTGTTTTAGGTGTTTTCCTTCAATATACTCCATGACAATATAGTAGATACCATGGTCTTCACCTACATCATAAACCTCAACAATATTAGGGTGAGCCAAACTACTAGCAGATAAAGCCTCTCTTTGAAAACGACGAACAAATTTTTCATCAGTAGCCAAATCTCCTCTTAAGACTTTAACTGCAACATGACGTTCTAAAATAGTATCATACGCTAAATAAACATTAGCCATACCACCTTCGCCAATTGTCTTAATTATTTGATATCTATCATTAATAAGTTCCCCTTTAGTTATCACATTTCACCACTATCCTTTACTAAATAAGCAATTGATATATTGTCAGTTCCCCCTCTAGCGTTACTCTTTTTTATTAATTTAATTAGTTTTTCTTCTGAAGATATGTCTTCTTCAATTAGTACACTTTCTATTTGATCTTTTGTAAGCATATTAGTAAGCCCATCTGAGCATAACAAAATAGCATCAATATTAGTATCTACATCAAATATATCAGCTTCTAACTTCTCACTTACTCCAAGAGCTTTCATTAATACATTTTTCTTTGGATGATTAATTGCCTCTTCTTTAGTTATTTCACCAGTTTCAACTAGAAAATTAACTAAGGTATGTTCTTTTGTAATTTTATGTAATTTTTGATTTTTTAATACATAACCAGAGGAATCTCCTATATTTACAAACATAAGAAAATCTTTAGTTAATAAAGCCATTACTACTGTTGTTCCAAGGCCTTGAGAATCAGGATTTTCTTCTCCATATTTTAAAATATTATTATTAACCTCATCAATATTTTCTTTAAGCCAATTAACCGCATCTATCTTATTGCCAATTGTAGGTATTTCTGTAAATCTTTTACCTATTTGGGTAACAACCATAGATGAAGCTATTTCACCTGCCCTATGTCCACCCATTCCATCAGCAACAATCATTAAATGCTCGTTTGATGCATTTTTAACAATTGTAACTGAATCTTCATTATGGCTTCTTACTCTTCCTGTATCTGTTAAATAGAATGACTTCATTTTATTCACCCTCTTTAGCTCTCAATTGACCACATGCTGCATCTATATTAGAGCCAAATTCTTTTCTTACTGTAACATTAATTCCTTTTTTCTTCAAGTAATCATAAAAGCATCTTATTTGTTCTTTACTAGATTTTAAAAATTCAATATGACTAGTTTCATTATATGGAATTAAATTTACATATACATTCATTCCTTTTAGTAAAGCAGCTAGTTCATCTGCACAAACTAAACTATCGTTTACTTCTTTAAGCATAACATATTCAATAGTAATTCGTCTATTAGTTTTTGCAATATATTCCTTTAGGCAAGGGATAAGTTCATCTAAGGAATAAGCCTTATTTATTGGCATTAATGCATTTCTAAGTTCATTATTTGGTGCATGTAAACTAACTGCCAAGTTTACCTGTAAAGGCAACGTCATAAATTCTTTTATTTTAGGGACTAAGCCGCATGTACTAACAGTAATATGTCTTGCACCAATTGCTAAACCATACGGATTATTAATAATTTTAATAAATCTAATGATATTTTCATAGTTATCAAATGGTTCACCAATTCCCATAACTACTACACTATCAATACGCTTTTTTAAATCATTTTGAATAAGCATTATTTGTTCTACAATTTCATAGGCATATAAATTACGAACTTTCTTTAATCTTCCACTTTCACAGAACTTACATCCCATATTACATCCTACTTCACTTGATACACATACTGATAATCCATAGTCATGCATCATTAATACTGCTTCAATATAATTTCCATCAGTAAGAGCAAATAAATACTTATTAGTTAAATCGCTTTTTTGTTTAGTTTTTATTTTTATTAAATTAAAACTAATATTATCTTTTAGTTTATTTATTAATTCCTTACTTAAATTTGTCATTTCATCAAAAGATGTAACTTTATGAATATAAAGCCATTCCCAAATTTGTTTAGTACGAAAACTCTTTTCATTTAAATTAAGTATTAACTCATTTAATTCATCATAAGTATAATCATAAATATTTCTCATATACATCACTAATTCAATTATACATTAAAATTTAGAAAAAAACGATTAAAAATATATATTTATGCTATTAATTAAAAGAAGATGCACTAAAAAATGCACCTTTATTAATTATTATTCTTCTGTTACTATTTTTCCATTTTTAGAATTTATTCTTTTTAAATGTAAATATTCCTCATTATTTGTAGGTAGATGCTTGTTTTTTAAAGCTATATTAATTTGATTAGTTAAGTATCCATATATAATTGCAAAGATTGGTACTCCAACAAGCATTCCAACTACTCCAAAAATACTACCAAATACTAAAATTGAAGCAAGTACCCAAAATGATTTTAAGCCTACTCTAGAGCCACATAATTTAGGTCCTAAAATATTACCATCTATTTGTTGTAAAACAATAATAAATAAGCCAAATATTAAAGCTTTAGTTGGATTATCCATAAGTATTAATAAAATACTAGGAACTGCACCAAACCAAGGTCCAAAATAAGGAATTATATTAGTTACTCCAACTAATACACCAATAAGTAAAGCATATGGATAACCAAATATTGCTAAGAATAAGAAGGTAATTATACCAATAAGTAAACTATCTAATAATTTACCTACTATAAAGTTTCCAAATATCCCGTTTGTATGTCTTGCATTATCCATAATATGATTTGCTATATTAATAGGGAAAACACAATATATTATTTTTTTTATTCCTCCAATAAAATTATCTTTATCACCTAAGAAATATATGGCAATTACAAAACCAAGTAAAATATCCAGAATTGTTTTTAATGCTCCAATTATACCACTAGATAATGTAATAAGCCAACTATCTATTTTAGGAATTAATGTACTGTTTAAAGAATCATTTAAATAATCATTAATAGTTTCATAATTATCTAATACAACCTCTTGAAGCTCACTATCTCCTAATTTTAATATTAAATAATTTTTAATTTCCTCAATATATTTTGGTAAGTTTATTGCTAGTTTTTCAACGCTTTTTAATAATTCTGGAATTATAAAACTAAATAATAGGATAACAATACCAGTAAATACTACACAAGTAATTAAAATACTTAAATTATTTATTTTCTTTTGGTTATTATCTTTTACCCATTTATTGACTAATTTACTTTTAAAAAACTCTACTATTGGATTTAATAAATAAGCAAATACAAATCCAATAATAAATGGGGTTAAAAGAATTATTAAATCACTAAAAACGCTTATAACTGAACTTAGATTAAATAATAAAAATCCAGTTAATAAACTTGCTAAAATTACTAAAAAAGCTGTAACACCTATTTGAAAATATTTATTATCTTTTAAATTATTAAACATTTTAATCAACTACCTTTCCTAGTTTAAAATAAATTGATTCTTTTTTAGTTTTTTCATAAAACGTAGTACTAAACAAAGCTTCTCTTAGTTCTGCTCCAGTTTTAAATTTATACTTTTTCTTATAAAAACCTTCTTTTTTATTATTTATTATTTCTAATTTATGTTTAATGAAATAATTAATTGCTACTAAAGAACTAAATATAGATGTTATTAAAGCTAAAATACTAATTATTATTTTTGAATGTTTTCCCATATATTTAAAAATATTAATTAAACTTAAACCAATATTATTATTTTCATCAAACAGATAGATTAAATCATTAGAAAATAATGTAATGTAGCCTAAAACTGTACAAATTCCTAAAATCCATGCTTTAGTTTTTCCTAACATAGTACTTTCTAAAATAGCACCTTTAGTACCACTAGTAATATTTATTATAGTTATTAATATTTCTAGTAGAATTGGTCCCCACATTAATGGATATTCTCTAGCTAAAATAATTAATGTTGCTACTGATAATAATTTATCAGCAAGTGTATCAAGAATAGCTCCAAATAATGTACTTACTTTTAATCTTCTTGCCAAAATACCATCTAATGAATCAGTTAATAATAAAATAATTATATAACTAATTAATTGTTCAGCTTTATATGTCACACTTACAAAAGGCATTAAAAAAGTTCCAATTACCCTAGTCATAGTTATAGCATTGACAATAATTTTAGCGATTAATCTTTTCATATAAACCTCTTCATTAATATTTTATCATTTAACAATAATGTATGCAATAAGTTATTATAGCACTTATAAAATGCATTTTATTATAATTACTTAATTAAATTATATTATTCATAACTTTTTTATTAACCAAAAAGAGCCCACTTGAGTACACTATAGTAGATACAAAAGGAGGTATTAATATGTATTATTACGGATATAATGGTGGTTATAATGGAGGATATGGTAATCCTTGTACCTATACTTATGCTGGTAATACTACTGGTGGTTATGGTGTTGGCGCTGCTTTACTAATTGTATTATTTATATTATTAGTAATAATAATTGGCGCTGGTTGGAGTTGGGGAAACAACAACAACAATAATCGTAATAACGACTAAAAAAGGAAGAAACTCGATCTTCCTTTTGGTTCTTTGTCAAATAGTGTTGGTGAAGAATAAAAATACAATGTAAGAGGGTGATGAAAAATCATCCTTTTATATTGCCATTAATTAAGAAAATTCTAGCAATAAAATGATCATATTTTCTATAACCAAAAGCAATTCTTTTAATGCATTTAACTAAATTGTTTTTGCCTTCAATAATTCCATTATTAATATCATATTTAAATGAATTTTCAATATATTTAATATTTTCTCTATATAGTTTAAGTGCTTTTTTCATTTTATCTGAAATGTTCTTATTAGGATTATTAATAATGTTTTTAAATTTAATAAAATCTTTATTATTAATTGAATTAATAATTCCTTGATAACATTCGTAAGTAGCTTTTAAAGTTTTATCAGTATTAATTAAAAATGTAACAATTTCTTTTTGATTAATTTCTTTACGAAAATGTTTGTTATATTTCTTTTCTTCAGATAAATCATTTTCGTTTTTTAATATTAATTTCCAAAAATCTTTTAATTTATTATAGTTAGGATTGGATTTATAACATAAATTAATTCTAGTACTATTTAAAGCATTATAAACTTGAGTAACAATATGAAATCTATCAATAACTATATCAGCATTTCTAAATAATTTTTTAGCTAAATAAATATAACCAGAATAGAAGTCAGTGGAAATAAGTTTTACTTTATTTCTTTCACTTCTAGAATATCTTCTAAAATATTTTTCTAAATCTATAGATTTTCTAGAATCTAAAATATCAAAAATATTACCACTTTTATTATCAACAATGATAAAAGCCATTTTACCTTTAGTATCTTTAGTAGCTTTAAATTCATCCCAGTTCATATATAGAGGTAAATGAGAGTGTCTAAGTATAGTTTTAGAAGAAATATCATTGAGAACTTTATCAACTTTAGAAACAGAAACGTTGGTTCTTTCGGCAATATCTTTTTCACTTTGTTTTTTCATAAGTTCAGTTCTAATTTGAAGTTCAGTATTATTAGAAATATTCTTATATTTATCAATTAAATTTGATTCAGCAATAAAGGTATTACCACAATTTTTACAATAAAACCTTT
>CAJOQL010000002.1 GCA_905236935.1 uncultured Bacilli bacterium | reverse complement strand
TGATATTTCATTTATTAAACTTCCATAATTCTTAAATAATAAAAATGATGTAAAGGAAACATAATCAACATTTGCCACAGGTATTAATAAAAATCCATATATTAAAAATATTATAAAATTTACTGCACTTTTCTTTTCATAATTAAAGGACACATATGTTATAAAATAACTAATAAAAAATATAAATATATAATTTCTTATTAATTCCCATATAATATATAAATATGTAGATATATTATATATAAAAAATATTTCGTTATTAATTATAAATAAATGTTTAAAAAATCTAAATACAATCAAAGAAATTAAATTAATAATATATATTAATGACATTAAACAAACTACATTATTAAAAATAAACTTTAGAAAACTTTCCTTATTAGAAAACCTAGTGATTAATTCTACACGATTTTTAAGATTATTTATTAATTGCAATATAAAATATAAAATTATAGAAATCAACAATACCAAATAATAATTATTGCTTAAGTCAAAAGCTAGGTTATAAGAAAAACCATACTTTTTTGCTGTATTCATAATGCAATATAAATTTATAGCTAATATTGATAAAATTAAATAAACAATATTTTGCTTTTTTAATATATTTTTTATAATGTAAAAATTATATTTAATCCTTTTTTTCATATTTTAAATTACCACTATCTAATTTATATAACTCATCAATTAAATTATCTATATCTTCTTTTATATGTGTAGCAATTATTATTATTTTATTAGTTTTTAGTTTTTTTATTAAATCTCTCATATCATTAGCAGATTTATCATCTAACCCATTAAATGGTTCGTCTAATATTATCAAGTCCGAATCTTCCATTAAAACTTGGGCAATTCCTAATTTTTGCTTCATTCCTAAAGAATAATCTTTGTATTTTTTGTTTTCTTCACCCTTTAGTCCAACTAATTCTAAAGTTTTTAATATTTTATTATCATCAATAACTTGCTGAATAGAGGCTATTAGTTTTAAATTATCAAAGCCAGATAATTCATTAATCATTTCGGGATTTTCAATTAAAGCTCTTGTTGACTTAGGAACCCCAAATTTCTTTATATAATTTTCATTATCAAAAAGGACTTCACCTTTATCTGCATTGAGAATTCCACATATTATTTTTAATAAAACTGTTTTACCAGATCCATTTCTACCTATTATTCCATATATTTTATTAGGTTTAAATTCAATATTTATATTATTAAGAATTGTTTGATTTTTAAAAGACTTAGATACATTATTTATTTTAACATTCATAATATTTATACTCCCATTCTATTTAATATTTTTTCTTTATTTTTATAACTTAATAACAATATTATAAAGCTTATTATAAAATAAATTAAAGATGATAATAAGTAATTATATATTGATATATTTGATAGATTATATATTCCAAATAACCAATAATTATATGGTAAGTTTTCAAGTATCATTTCTAGAAGAAAATAAATAATTATAAATTCTACTATATTAAATATGAATTTTCTATTTTTACTTTGAATAATTAATGCTATGTTAATAAATGACAACCATATAAGCATAATATTTAAACCATATAATACAATAAAAAATTTAGTATTGTAATGTATTTTTTCAAATGTTGCTATATGCATGATTTCAGTTAAAGAATTAGGTCCATGCGATGAAATAGACAAAGAAAGTAAATAGGAAAAAGCAATTATAAATGGGACAATTAATACATATTTATACGAATTTATAATTACAGATTTTATTAAATCATAATATTTTTTTCTTTGAACATAATAATAGGTGTATTTTGATTTCATGATCCTATTTAATGTATAAGTTGAAAACACTAGAAGTAATATAGGTGCAAATAATGGTAAATTATATAATATTTCGGATTGCATAATACTATAAAAAATCGTTAGATTATCAGGTGTACTAGGCAAATTGCTTACATCAATATTTTTACAATAATCCTCCATTTTACTATCACTATTATGGGCACAAATACTACTAAATTCTTCTATTAGATTATTATCATTAACTGTTTTTTTGACTTCTAAATACGATAATAATACCATTATAAAAAATATAATAAATAATAATATTAAGCCTTTTTTACTTTCTTTCATAATCTATTTCCTCCTATATTTTATTAAATTGAATATTGCCAGTTAGAGCAAGAATAATAAGTATAAATAGCCCAAGTTGCATTTTTTACTTGGATTTTATAATTTCCAGTATTACTAAAAGCTCCTGAATATGTATGATTTTCGCCTGTTCCAAATTCTACCCATGGACTATATGAATTATAATCAACATTATATAATCTAGCTTTTATATTAGAGTAAGAACCATCATGATTACTTAGAGTTCCAATATGATAAACTTTTTGATCTGTAGCATAATTTTTTGAAACCTGGCTAGATGTATAAGTTCCACTAAATCTAGGAATATCTACAGTTATTGAATATACTTGAGAACTAGCAAAAACACCGGTTGTTATTATTCCCATACATAATACCAATGCAAACAATAGAATTTTATTTTTCATACAATCTCCTTTCTAGAAAGCACTGCTTATTTTTGCCTTCATCAAAAGATTAATAAATTATTTAAACATTTTAAATGCATAATTTAGCGAATAATGTCGCTTATATAACGCAATTTATTTTTAATTACAATATTTATAACATTCTATTAATATTTTATTAATTTCAAATAATTGTAAAAGTTTGTTTTCACTGCAAGAAATATTAATGATTTCACTAATTTCATTAGTTGCTAAATATAATAAATATTTATGATTAACAGATACCAATCGCTTTATTTCAGCTATAAAATCTAAATCATTTTTATAATACATGTAAAATTGAGAATCCCACTTTTTATAATAGCATAAAAATTTCAAGATAATATCATTTGTATTGTTTATTTTCATTATAACTCTCCTTATCTTTTTATTATTTTAAATATTACACATAATAGAAAAAAACGCAACACTTTTCTTTAACATTTGTGCAAAAGACATTTATATTACAGTTGTATAAAATATATAAAAATTATTGTTTAGGAGATTATTATGAATAGTAAGGAAATATTATCAATTAATTTGAAATTTTATCGTAAGATTTATAATTTATCTCAAGAAAAATTTGCTGAAATTATTGGAAGTAATATTGTATATATAAATCAGTTAGAAAATTGCAAAAGAAAACCAACTATTGATATGTTGGATAAAATTGCAAATAACTTAAATATTTTTGATGCTTCATTAAATATTACTGCAAGTGACTTAATAAAATTTGATGCAAAGCATATTACAAATTTTTCAAGAATTGATGAAAAAATAAAATAAGTATTTCACACTGATACTTATTTTATTTTTCAATTACCAACTACCTGACCATGTTGCAACAGCAGTTGACATTGTATCAAAATAACTAGAAACTGAGCTTTCATGAACTATACCATTTGTTCCAATAGTATGCTTTTTAGCATTTGTTAAGCTTATTGCACTTGTGGCATGTGCATAATCGCCAAATGCCTTTTGAGTTAATATAGTCGCATTAACATTCTTTTCTACATTAAAATATAATTTTGCACTTAATGAACTAATGCTTCCTGTGGGAAGTTGAAATGTAGCAGTAGTTCCTGTAGAAGAAGTATATATAGATGCAGATGAAGATGTTTGATTATCGTAAGTTAATAAAAAGTTGGCATTGCCACTTAATCTAACACTTTGATAATGGCCAATTCCTATAATATCATAACTTCTAGTGGCTGGCATTAATTTCCAATTTAATACAACTTGATACTTATATTTTGATCCATTTGCAGATATTGATGTAGTCATCTTTTTATATGTTGTTTCAGTGTATCCATTTCCTCTCAACAATATATTATCTAATGTAGGTAGTACAGAATTATACTCATCTTCAGTTATTTCTTGAGTATAACTATAATTGTTCTCAAGCGGATTATATACTATAGAATTAGTATCACTAAAACCATAATTATATGTTATTGTCTTATAATATTTTGTTTCAGTAACAAAGTCTTCATTATTACTATTATCTGCAAAAACTAAACATGGAAATATAGAAATAATTCCTCCAATAATAAATAATAACTTTTTCAAATTTGCTTTTTCTCCTTTCTATTTTAAGATTACTATAGATGCTATAATAATATAAGCACTTATAAATAGATATTAGTCGCTTATTTAGCGACTAATATCTATTTAAAGGCATTTCTATAATTATCTCTTCTTGATCATCATAATATTTTAAAACTAATTTAACATTTAAATCTTCATTACAATTACGATTATTTTTATAAGAAAAACTTATATTATTTAATAACTCACTAATTATTACATTTTCATCATTATCTATTCCTTTTTCCTCAATGAATTCATCATTCAAATACAGTAATAAAGATATTGCTTTACTTTTTATTTCTTTATTAGTTCCAATGTATACATCATTATAATTTATATTGTCAATTAATATCATTACATTATATGAATTATATATTAATGTCCCCAATATATCAAATCTATCATCGTTGGATTTTAAAGAATAAATTTTATACTCATTTTTAGTTTTATAGTTATAAAAAATTAAAAAAACTGATAGTATTGTAATAATAATAGTTATAAATATAATTGTTATTTTATATTTATACTTATCATTATAATATTTTATTGTTGCAATAGTAGGAGAATTATTATCATTATTGTTTTCTTCTTTTTTACCACGTAAAATATCATTAACTGATACTCCAAGACTTTTTGCCAAAATATCTAAAACAGATATATCAGGGGCATAAACACCAGTTTCCCATTTTGATATTGTTCGTCTATCAACATTTATTAACTTTCCAAGTTCTTCTTGAGTCAAATTTTTTTCTTTTCTTTTTTTAGCAATAAAACTCCCTATTTTGTTTAAGTCCATACTACCTCACTCGCTTGATATTATATAATATTTATTTATATATTGAAAGAATAAATCAATTAAAAAATGTGAAACCAATTCACATAAATAAATTATTTAATATAATAATTTCTATTGCTAATTATAAATCATAGCTATATTGTAAGATATGCTTAAGTAATAAAAGCACTTATTTTTGTTATTACGCAATTGGAATTATCCATTTATTTAAAATCAAGTGAATCCACATATGAAGGTTGGTAAAATTGAACTGATAGTATTTCATTAATTAAATTGTATATTTTTTGCGATTATTATAATACTTTTACTTAGAGTTAATAATGCTTACTAACTCTAAGTAATAATTGTCTTTTAAAAATTCATCTCTAGAATTATTAAAGCCAAGTTTTCCATCATTCCAAACATATAGAGTATCAATTAAAACATCATTTTTGTCATACAATATTAGTTCCCAATTACTATTAATAACATCTGCTAGCTTTTCACCATCTCCCATTGGTAATGTTCTAGATAATATTTTTGTTAATTCTCTAATTGTTTTTTTATTTGTAATAGTATTTTTAACTCTTCCACTTTTACTATCATTAACTATGATTTTATAAGTTTTTATAAAATCTTCAATAATCTTTGGTTCAATATATATTTCAGTTCCCCAATCGTTATCAATCGCGCCAGCTGGGTATCTATAAAAAATTTGATATGTATATTTTAGTTTTTTATTTTTAAAATTATAATTATAATAAAATTCATCTTTAACAATAGTATAGTAATTTTTAAATCTATCAATTACTCCTCTTTCTTGTATAAAATGATTAATGAAGTAATTATAACTATATAATAATTCTTCTTCGTCAAGATATTCATTTAAATAAGAATAAGAAATTTTATCAATTATACCATTATCAATAATAAAATGAATTGCACGATTAGTACCTATAATATTATTAATAAAATAAATAAATGTTATTGTTCCAAATTTCTTATCTTTATCATAATAATGTATATAATATTTCCATTTGTTTGAAATGATAGTATTAAAATTATTTCTTATTATAGTAACTAATTCTTCCACTTTTGAATCGTTTTCATAAGTTTTTATTAAAGTTTCTACATATTTATTCGTATCAACTATATAGTTAGAATTAATTGTTTTAACTTCTGCCTCAGGTGAGTCTATATATGTATCTTCCCAGTGCTGAATTTTTAATAATTCTTTTTTATCATCAATGTTTGTTTCTTCTTCTATTTGATAATACGTATTGTCATTATTGTTTATACTACAATTTTTATTTTTTATAATCTTAAAAAAAATAAATTGACAAATCAACATTGATACTATCAATATGATTAAAAATAAAACTGTTTTTTTCATCTTAACTCCTTTTTTACTATATAGTAATTTTTAAAAACAATAATTTCAAATAATATCTAATTATATATATTATTAGAACTATATATAGTATAGCATAACTAATTAATAATTAGTATGGTGTTATTTACGATGTTAATTAAAGTTATTTACGATGTTAATTAAAGTGAACCAAATGGTTCACTTTAATACGTAACTTACAATAAATTTTTTTATTTAATTAATAGCATTTTTTGATACATTTTATAAGGTAATAAACCATTACACATTTTTATAAATTAATTATGTATTCTTCAACATCTTTAACATCGCCTTGAAATCCTGTATGCAAAAACAATTTATATTGTAACTGGCTATCATTATAGTTATAATAATACTTTTCTACAATCTTTCTTACATTACTATCAAAAGCTTCAATATTAACCATATTATCTTTTAGAAGATTATTTGATTTTTTGAATTTTATATTATTTAAATTAAGAATATTATTTAACTTGTTTTTTTCAAAAGTATTTATTCTGTTTGTTAAATCTGTTTTATTAATTATATTTATTTTATTTATATTTGTTTTTTTAACACCAGCTAGATTAATAGAAGTTACTAAATAATTATTTATAGAGGCACTGTATACTTTATTGGTCTCAATTTTTCCATCAATATAGTAAATAAAGTTTATGTATCCAAAACCTTCATTTTCACCTATAATACGATATACAACTTTATAATCACTAATATTAAAATCTTTATCATATATTTTTATTTCTTCTATAATAGGTTTAAATTCATTTTCATATTTTTTAAGATCTTCTAAAATTATTGTATTCATATTTTTTAAATCTATAGTATCAATTTTTTTGTTAGATATTGATTCATATAAATCATCTATACTCATTCTTACTTCAGCATATTCATTCATATCAATATTAGCATTAATTACTTTTGTTTCATTATAAGAATCATCAACACTTTCCAATGAAGGATTAATAGAATTAGTGTTTGTAGTTCCAATTGATGTATTGCCATTGCCACGGAAATTAACATACCAAGTCAAATCAGAGTTTGGGTACGCAGTATTGGCTTGACTTATAGCAGTACTTACTGAATTGCCAGCACCTAATGAATAATTATATTTTTTTAACCACTTTGGCCCATCGTCAATTCTAGAAGTTATATCACATATGAATCCAACGGAAACTTTAGAACCTTTTGTATTAGCTTTCTTTGTAATTGTATCATATCCTGTATTATCAGAGCACCAACTATAAGGCATTGTATCAATAGCTGCATCTGATGAACATCCAGCAAAGGTTACGATATTTGTTGGTGCAAAGCTACGATTTCCTATCCCTACTAATTTAAATACCTTGTTATTAAAACGAGAACTTGATGTATAATTATAAGGATTACTAGTATATATAGCTATTCCAGTTCTATACTCAGTTGTATCTTTAGCGGCAGTTAAAATCACATTATAATTAGCATGTCCATTAATAAACCAGACCCTAGATCCACCTAATTTAGTCCCATTTATGTATGAATAATTAGGATTATTTGTATAGTAAGATGCTGTTAAAGTTGAATGCGGATAATAACCTTCAGAGGCGTTTATAACATTTTGTCTAAAATCACTTTCATATATATCAACTGTTGATGAATATTTTGACCCAACGCTATAAGCCTTTGTAGATGCCAAAACATTTGGGGTAGTTATTAACAATGAAAGTAGTATACCACCCACAACATAAAAAGATTTTTTCATAATTTTTTCATTCCCTCCTATATTATTTATGAATAAAATTGTTGTATCAATAAGATACATTTATTAATAAATAGAAAAACATTACTTTTTCATTTCATTATTAATATTAAGGATAATAATAGTTATAACAAATTTGAGATAGATTTATTTTCATTATACTCCTTCCTAAGAAATAATTGTTGTAAAGCAAATGCTAGTAAATATTTCTAATTAAAAATTACCATATTTCAAAGAAAAAGTATGCTCATCAAATAGCGAATAATGTCGCTAAAGAAGCGCAATGTATATTCATGTTTTTTACCAACTACCTAACAACGATGCACTATCATGCTGTATAGAACTTATTTATTGACAGAATCGTATCATATTTTATCACTAATATGCTGGGGTACCATAACCATAAATTACTTTACTATTTAAATAATATTCTTTTTGTTTACAAGTATCATTAGTAGAATTGCCTTCTATTGTATAAACCTTATTATTTTCTACTTTTTCAACAATACCAACATGATTTGCTTTACCATCATTTTCCCAATCAAAAAATATAATATCTCCAGGCTTTGGAACATA
>CAJOQL010000001.1 GCA_905236935.1 uncultured Bacilli bacterium | reverse complement strand
TCGTAAAATAAGAAAACCAGAACCATATAAAGGTAAAGGTATTCGTTATAAAGGCGAACATATAAGACGTAAAGAAGGAAAGAAAGCTGCTAAGTAGGAGGTAAGTTATGATAAAGAAAGAAGATAAAAATATAGCAAGAGCTAGAAGACATGCTAGAGTACGTAAAAGTGTTTTTGGTACTGTCGCTAGACCAAGATTAAATGTTTTTAGATCAAATGCTGAAATTTATGCTCAAATTATTGATGACGAAACTGGTACTACTTTAGTTAGTTCTTCAAGTATTGCCTTAAAAATTAAAAATGGTGGTAATATTGAAGGTGCTGCATTAGTTGGTGCTGACATTGCTAAAAAAGCACTTGAAAAAAATATAAATAAAGTTGTATTTGATAGAGGTGGCTACCAATATCATGGACGTGTAGAAGCTTTAGCAAACGCAGCACGTGAAAACGGATTGGATTTCTAGGGAGGTAAGCGATGGAAGAAAATAATATACAAGTAACTGAAGAAGTAGTTAATACTCCAGAAGTTAATAATAACAGAAATAATAGAAATTCTAGAGATAGAAAACCAAGAAAAGATTTCAAAAAGCGTGAACCTCAAAAGAAACTTTTAGAAGAAAAGGTTATTTCAATTACTAGAGTTACTAAAGTTACTAAAGGTGGTAGACACTTTAGATTTGCTGCTACTATGGTAGTTGGTGATGGTAAAGGTTTAGTAGGAATTGGTACTGGAAAATCTATGGAAGTTCCAGAAGCAATTAAAAAAGGTATTCAAGCTGCTAACAAAAATCTAGTTAAAGTTAATATTGTTGATGGAAGAACAATCTCTCATGAACAAACTGGAAAATGTGGTAGAGCTTCTGTACTTTTAAAACCTGCTAAAGAAGGTACTGGTATTATTGCTGGTGGTGCTGCTCGTGCAGTATTAGAAATTGCTGGTGTTAAAGATATCGTATCTAAATCACTTGGAGCAAATACTAAGGTTAATGTTGCTAAAGCTACCCTAGAAGCATTAAAATCTCAAAGAAGTGCTGAACATATTGCTGCTTTACGTGGTAAGAAAGTGGAGGAGTTATAATATGAAATTACATGAATTAAACTCTTTACCAGAAAAAAAGAAAAGAAAAATTGTAGGACGTGGACCAGGATCTGGTATGGGTAAAACATCTACTAGAGGAGAAAATGGTCAAAAATCAAGAAGCGGTGCTTCAATTAAACCATGGTTCCAAGGTGGACAAAGTCCTATTTATAGAAGAATTCCAAAAAGAGGATTTAATAATGCTGAATTTACTACAAGATACGCTATTATTAATTTAAGTGATTTAAATAGATTTAATGATGGTGAAGTTGTAACATTAGAGTTATTAAAAGAACTTGGAATTATTAAAAAAGAATTATCAGGATTAAAAGTTTTAGGTAATGGCGAACTTACTAAGAAATTAACAGTTAAAGCAAGCCGTTTCTCAACTAAAGCTGTTAGTAAAATTGAAAGTGCTGGCGGAGTAGCTGAGGTGATTTAATGTTTGCTAATCTAAAGGGACTTTTTAGTCCAACTAATAAAGATTTACGCAAAAGAATATTATTCACTTTAGCGTGCTTAGCAATATTTGCTCTTGGAACTAATATTGTAGTTCCTGGAGCTAAACAAATTACTAGAAATTTAGGATTTTTAGAATTATTAAATTTAATGAGTGGTGGTAGTTTAAAGCAATTTTCTATCTTTTCATTAGGAGTTATGCCTTATATTACTGCTACACTTATTACTCAATTGTTTGAACTAGATATAATTCCATACTTTGTTGAATTAAAAGAACAAGGTGCAACTGGTAGGCAAAAACTTAATCGTATTAATAGATATTTAGGTATTATCTTTGCTTTTGTTCAAGGATATATCTTCTCACTAGCTTTTTTAGGAGGAGATGCTTATACCATTATTAAAACAGCAATTTATTTAACTGCTGGTACTGCATTTCTATTATGGTTAGGTGATGAAATTACTAAAAAAGGTATTGGTAATGGAGTATCTTTAATAATCATGGCTGGTATTGTTAATACATTACCTAGAATGTTTATTACAGCTTTTAATGAATTAGTACTTGCTGGTACTTTTAGTACTTGGTTAGGAATTATCTTATTTAGTTTATTTGTTATTATATATATCGCTATTATAATTGGAGTTATATATATGCAAATGGCAGAAAGAAGAATTCCAATTCAATATTCAAATCGTACTCAAAGTGCTTATGGTGCAGAAAAATCTTTCATTCCAATAAAACTTAATAGTGCAAGTGTTTTACCTGTTATTTACGCTTCTGCTATAGTTGGAATTCCATCATTAATAGCTGAGGTAATAAATAATGAAGGATTTAAAACATTTGTCAATAATTACATTGTTTATACAAGTTATACTGGCTTTATTTTATATATGGCTTTAATATTTGTATTTGGATATTTTATTCCATTATTACAACAATTAAATCCAGATGAAATGGCAGAAAACTTAGATAAATCAAGAAGTTATATTCCAGGAATTACTCCAGGAGAAAAAACAAGTGAGTATTTAAAGTATGTTATTACAAGATTAACAGTTATTGGTACATTAGGTTTAATGCTAATTGCAGCATTACCAATATTGTTTTCTAAAGTATCAAATTTATCAAGTAGTGTTACTATTGGTGGTACTGGTTTAATAATTGTTGTAGGTGTTGCACTTGAAACATATAAACAATTAGAAAGTAGTATCGTATCTCGTAGTTACACAGGTACAAGAAAGAGAAGAAGAAGATAATGAAAAACATTATTTTTGTAGCACCACCTGCTGCTGGAAAAGGAACACAAAGTGCTATCTTAGTTAATAATTATGGTTATAATCATATTTCAACTGGAGATTTACTTAGAGCAGAAGTAGCAAGTGCCTCTCCTCTTGGACTAGAACTTGAGAAAAAAATGAGTAATGGGGAGCTTATTAGTGACGATATTGTCAACTCCCTTCTTACTAATGCTTTAGCAGAAGATAAGCCATTTATTCTTGATGGTTATCCTCGAAATGTTAAGCAAATTACCTATTTAGAAGATATTTTAAATAAGGTTAATAAAGAAATCGGTGTTGTTATCTATTTAGATGTTCCGGAGAGTGTTGCATGCGCAAGAGCATGTGGAAGACTTATATGTCCTACTTGCAATAGATCATTTCATAAAACTGAAAATAAACCTTTAAATGAAGGAATATGTGATAATTGTGGAACTGCTCTTATTTCAAGAAGCGATGATAATGAAGAAACATTTAAAGTAAGATTTAATACTTATATTGAAAATGCTAAACCTATTCTAGATTATTATGAATCAAAAGGACTTTTAAAAGTTATTGATAAAACTAATATAGACGAGGTTAGTGCAGAAATAGAGAAAGTGATAAAATAAATATGGTTACAATTAAAACTCCAGAAGAAATTGAAATTATGAAAAAGGCTGGCCATATCAATTATTTAACTCATCAATATTTAAAGAGTCTTATAAAACCAGGAATTACTACTAAATATTTAAATGATGAGGGCGATAAGTTTATAAGAGAACATGGCGGCATTCCAGGATTTTTAAATTATGAAGGATATCCTGCAAGTATTTGTGTAAGTGTAAATGATGAAATAGTTCATGGAATACCTTCAGAAGACCGCATACTAAGAAATGGTGATATTGTATCATTAGATATTGGTGTTGTTATTGATGGTTATCACTCTGATTCAGCTTGGACTTATCCAGTTGGAACAGTAAATAAAGAAAAAGAAAGATTAATGCATCATACG